>DXDJ01000057.1 GCA_019115525.1 Candidatus Helicobacter avistercoris
CCCCCCCCCCTTAATAAGAAAAACTTAATATTTATGCAATAAAATAGAAATAATGATAATACAAAATATCGATATATAGGGTGTTTTATGGAGATATATCTTAAAAAATAAAGAGTAAAAATATAGTGAAAAAAATTTGAAAATAGATGAAAATAGAAAAGAAAATCAATATTGATGAATGTTTTTGAGATTTTTGGAAGTAGAAAAATGTCTTCTAGCAAACAGATAGGCCTATATGATACAATTCCTCATTTGCCACTAGGATATGTAGATGATTATGAGTGTTTTGTTTTATGTTGGGATTGTGGCTGAGGCGATGAGCGGGGCTGTGGCTGCTGGAAGATATAAAGTGGATTTGTTTGGAGTGTTTTTCATCGCTTTTGCTACGGCTCTTGGTGGCGGGAGTATTAGAGATGTGATGCTTGATCACTATCCACTTCTTTGGATTGCAAACCCTCATTATGTCTATGTTGTGGCTATTTCTGCATTGATTGCTACTCGCTTGGCTTATTATATTGATAGGCTTGAGCGATTTTTCCTCATATTGGATGCATTGGGGCTTGCAGTGTTTAGCACCCTTGGAGCAAAGATAGCGATTTCTCTGGGACATGGTTTTACTGTTGCGATGATTTCAGGGATGGTTACTGGAGCATTTGGTGGGATACTTAGAGATGTGTTTTGCAATACCTTGCCTCTTATTCTTAGAAAAGAGCTTTATGCAGTGATTGCGATGCTGTGTGGAGGATTGCATTGGTTTTTGTATCCCTATTTGGGCGAGGATTTGGCGACAACTTTAGCGATTTTGTGTGGTTTTGTTCTGCGAATCCTAGCAATTAAATATAAAATCTCACTTCCAATATTTTCTTTTGAAAAACATCAATAGGATAAAAATATGAATCTAGCCCTTAAATATCGTCCAAAACTCTTCAAAGATCTTGTCGGTCAAGAAAGCGTATCACAAACGCTTTCTTTGGCGCTTGATTCACAAAAGATTGGCAATGCTTATCTTTTTAGCGGTCTTAGAGGAAGTGGAAAAACAAGTTCTGCTAGGATTTTTGCACGAGCATTGCAATGTGATCATGGGGTGAGTAGTTCCCCATGTGGAGAATGTGCAAACTGCATAGCCTCACTTGAGGGCAAGCATCTTGATATTGTTGAGATGGATGCCGCCTCAAATCGAAGGATTGATGATATTAGAGACTTGATTGAGCAGACTAGATATGCTCCTTCTATGGGGAGATATAAGATTTTTATCATCGATGAAGTACATATGCTTACCAAGGAAGCTTTCAACGCACTGCTAAAAACTCTAGAAGAGCCACCAGAAAAAGTAAAATTCATTCTTGCAACGACAGATCCACTGCTTGTCCCTGCTACGATTTTGAGTCGAACACAACATTTTAGATTTAAGAAAATCCCCCATAAGCTTGTAGTCAATCATATTGCAAAGATTTTACAAAATGAGAGCGTGAGCTATGAGCCTGAAGCCCTAGAAGTGATTGCAAGAAGCGGAGAGGGGAGCTTGAGAGATACACTAACGCTCCTTGATCAGGCAATCCTCTATGGGGGCAATCGTGTAAGTGCAAAAGAAACAATAGCGATGCTTGGGATTATCAATCCTGAGATTTTGGAAACTTTCTTCCTTAGTATTTTGCAAAGAGATGAGGGGAAGTGTCAAGAGATTGTTGAGCTTATGAGAGAGTATGAGTGTGAGATGATTATAGATGAGATGACAATCTTTCTAAAAAACAAAGCTCTAAGCAATCACCCCCAATTCCCCCCATTGCTTCTCAATCGTTTCTTTTCTATCCTCTCTCAAGCCAAAACTCTGCTCGCACTCAATAGTAATAGTGAGTTTGTTTTGCTTTTGTGTGTGATGAAAATGAAAGAAGCTTTGAAGCTTAGGGATGTTTCAAGCTTCATTTCCGACTTGGAGCAGAAAGTGCAGATCCCTCAAGCCACTCTAGCATCTCAAGAAGCTAGCAGGACTCCACCGCCTCAGACACACGCTCAGAGTATCCCCACTTCTTGTGAAGCTCCTATTTCTTCTATGGAGCAAACTCCCCCATCTACTCAAGCTTCTCCTAGAGGAGTGCAAGAGTTTGAAATACTCAAAAAGCGACTGTATGATCGCTCTTATCCTTTGGGAGAATTGTTTGAGAAAAATTTCCGCTTCCTCTCTTATGTCCAAAACGATCTGACACTCCAAAGCTATGCCATAGGAGAAGAGAGGGAAGAGCTTGCAAAAAACTGGAAAATCATCAAAGAGCTTGCCAAAGAGTGTTTTTGCGAAGATGTGAATCTTATTTTTGACAAAGAGGGTGATAAAGAAGCTGTGCGAGAAGAAAAGATTCAAGAGATTGAAGCTTCTAGCATTCAGCTAAATACCGAAGTGCCTCAGATGCAAACAGCACAAGAGAGCAATACTCACACTCCAACCCCTCAAGAAATCGCACAGAGAAACCAAGAGCTTTTCAATACTCTTGAGCAACGCTTAGGGGCAAATCTCTCAGATGTGAAAATTATCCATAATGATTGAGAGAGAGTGTGGGCTTGAAGGGTTGGAAGAGTTTGTAAACTCGCTTACTGCCCTTTTGCCCAAACATTGTGTGATATTACTTAGAGGGGATCTGGCAAGTGGGAAAACCACTTTGCTATCTGCTATGCTCAAAGTTTTGGACAGCAAGGATAAAGTAACTTCTCCTACTTTTGGACTTCAGCATTTTTATCGCACTCCTAATGGCTTGCAGGTTTTTCATTATGATTTGTATCGCAAAGATTTGCAAGAGTGTTTGATGCTGGGGTTTTTAGAATCATTTGAGCAAGAGGGGTGGCACTGGGTTGAGTGGGGGGATGAGAGGTTGGAGAAAGTTTTGCGTCAGAGTGGTTTTAAGGTCGTTATAATTACGATAGATAAACTCAATCAAAGTCGAAAATACAGGGTAGAAGAATGAATGTCTTAAAGGCTGTGCATTTAAGCAAACAAATCAAAGCAACGCAGATTGTCAAAGATGTTTCAGTAGAGGTCAAAAGTGGGGAAGTTGTAGGACTTTTGGGACCAAATGGAGCAGGAAAGACAACGACTTTTTATATGATTTGTGGGCTTTTGCGTCCTAGTAGTGGAGAAGTGTTTCTCAATGATACGGATATTTCAAACTTCCCTCTTCATCAACGCTCCAATATGGGAATAGGGTATCTTCCTCAAGAATCTAGTATCTTTAAAGAACTCAGTGTTGAGGAAAATCTAATGCTCTCTGCAGAAATCTCAATCAAAAACAAAAAAGAGCGAATGCAAATGGTGGAGGAAATGCTCAGTGCTTTTAATATCGAGCCAATCCGAGCAAGAAAGGGGCTAAGTCTAAGCGGTGGAGAGAGAAGACGAGTAGAGATCGCAAGAGCTTTGGTAAAAAGCCCAAAATTTGTCTTGCTTGATGAACCTTTTGCTGGAGTTGATCCTTTGGCTGTGATTGATATCCAAAAAATTATTGAAAAGCTTGTTACTATGGGGATTGGCGTGCTTATCACGGATCATAATGTGCGTGAAACACTCTCAGTCTGCGATAGAGCTTATGTCATCAAAAGTGGGGCATTGCTTGCACAGGGTAGGGCAAGCGAGATTTATGACAATGAACTTGTCAGGAAACATTACTTAGGCGAAAACTTCAAGGTATGAACCCAAGTATCAAACTCACTCCAAGCCAAAATCTCAAAACCAAGCTTTCTACGACACTCAAAAGCTGGCTACCAATCTTACAAAGCAGTGGAGATGAGCTAGAAGATACGCTCAAAGAGTTTATCAAAGACAATCCTTATGCAGAGATCAAGAATCATTCCGTCCAAGATTTTAGCACCAAAAGCTCTCAAAGCAGAGGAGTAAAGAGAAGCAAGGGGGAGCCAGAGGGGTTTGAGAATTTTTGTTTGTATGAGCAGGGGCTGTATGAGGTGCTGGGGGAGCAGATTTGCCCTCCACTTTTTCCAACCCCTCTTTCTCAAAGCATTGCACAAGAGATTATTGAGGATTTGAATGATGAGGGGTATTTTGAGGGGGATATTGCACAGATTGCCCAAAGGGTAGGGTGCGATGAGAGTGAGGTGGAAAAGATACGCAAAAGATTTGCCTATCTTGAACCCAAGGGGATTGGGGCAAGAGATGTGATTGAATCCTTTAGCTTCCAGCTTGAGCAGAGTGAGCTAAGTGCAGAGGGGTATGATCTAGCAAGTGAGATTTTAAAAGATTTGCATAATCACTTCAAGCACAAAAATCATCCAAACTACAATGAAGTGATGAAAGTGATCAAAACCTTTAGAAACCCCCCAGCACTTGAGTATGCCCCAAAAGAGCAATATATCAAGCCTGATATTTTTGTTTTCTTTGATGAGGGAGAGATCAAGGTTTCTCTCAATATGGAAGCCAATCCAAGTATTCAAATCCAAAAGGATGATCAACTCTCTCATATTGCTCAAGAACAGTTTGTCAAAACCAAACTCAAAGAGGCTCGATTGCTTGTAGATGCTTTGGAGATGAGGCAAGCGACATTGCGAAAGATTGGTTTGATGATTGTGGAATACCAATATGAGTTTTTTACAGGTGGGGAAATCAAGCCTATGAAACTCAAGGATTTGGCAGATGAGTTTGGACATGCTCCAAGCACGATTTCAAGAGCCATTGCCAACAAATACCTAGAATGCGATAGGGGAACATTTCCGATTAAAAGCTTTTTCTCCGCAGCTCTTGATGATGATGTGAGCAATAGCTCTATAAAAGACTTTATCAATGATTTGGTTAAAAACGAAGATAGGAAAAAACCCCTAAGTGATAATAAGATTCTGCAACTGATTGAAGCTAAATTTGGGATAAAAATCGTTAGAAGAACTATTACAAAATATCGCCAAAAGCTCAATATCGCAAGCTCAAGCGAGAGAAAAAAACTTTATGAAATGAGTGTGTGAGAAGAGCTTATTTTCGCTCTTCTTTGTTGGATTTTGTGGTTTTGGAGAGAGAAGTTTTCTCTACAAGAAGACGATCTAGAATTGCTACGACATTATCTGAAGCACTTTCTCCAGTTTTTAGATATTCAATAAGTTTGTCAATGTTGCCCTCTTTTAGTCCATCTTTTCCAAAGAGTTTTAAGACTTCTTTGAAAGAATTATGAACGCTTGCATGGGGGGTTTCAAGCTGAGGATAGCTTGCTAGATTGTGGAAGTGTTGCTTGCCTGCACCCTCTTCATACCATTTTCCAAGTCTGCAGTCGTGATGTGAGGGGAGGGATAATTCTTTGTTGTTTTCTAGGATTGCTTTATAGGCATTGATTTTGAAAAGCAAGTGATCCAGCTTGACAAGTCCTACAAAAGTGGTATCAAGAACGCTATTTGAATCTTCTCTGATATTCATTGAGTTTTCTCCAATTTCAGAGAATTTTCTCACTTCATCATTTGCCAAATCCATTTCTTTGACAATTGCTTTTGTAGAGTTTTGCACTTCAGAGAAGTTTTGTCTTAGCACTTGAATGTTTGCTGCGATGTCTTTGGTTGCATTCTGAGTTCTCTCTGCAAGCTTTCTAACTTCATCTGCAACAACAGCAAATCCTCTTCCATGCTCTCCAGCTCTTGCGGCTTCAATAGCAGCGTTGAGTGCAAGTAGGTTGGTCTGATCGCTTACATCCGTGATGAGATTGATAATACTGCTAATTGAGTCAAGATCTTGATAGACATGATCGATGAGGGATTGAAAGTTGTTTAGTCTTGAGCTGGCACTTGCCACGGTTTGGGAGATTGTTTTTTCTAGTAAGTTGGTTTGCTGATAGTTTTCAAATGAGATTTTTTTTGCATTCTCAAGCATATTGACAGATGTTGAAAAATTCTCTTGCAAGATTTTGAGATTTTTTGCACAAGAAATAACAACAAGATTGAGGACTTCATCATAGAAGCCTGATATCTTTTGCCCCTCACTACATTCATGGAGTTTGGAAGTTTGGGCTTGGAGTTTTTCATCTTTTTGTTTTAATTCTGCTTTGAGTAGTTCATTTTGTTTTTGAAGCTCTTGGATTTGTGCTTTGAGCTGTTTTTCTTTTCCTGATCCAAACATTGCATAGCCTTTTAGTAAGAATTTTTGCTTATTATATCAAATTTGTCATCAATGGCTTAGAATCCCAAGCCATTGTAAGATGGCGGTTTTCACTTCAGAGGGTTGAAGCGGAGAGATGAGATTTTGGGGTTTCTCAAAGAGTTGAGAGATTGATTTTGGTATTGTGAGGTTGTAGTTTGTTGCAATCCATTCTAGTGCTTTTTGATCTTCCATTTTTTCTCCACAAAGTGCATAAGCGATAGTAGGAGTAAATTTGCTCCACTCAGCAGTTGAGGAGATGATGGTTTTGCCTTTGTATTTTTGTGCAATAAAATATGCATTTGCGGTGTGCGGATCAATGATTTTTCCACTTTGACTTGCTTTTTTGATACTTTCTAGACACTGCTCATCTGTGCAAAAATTTGCTTCAAAGTGTTTTTGAAGTAGAGCTAGCTCATCTTGAGTGAGAGTGTATTGTTTGGTTGTATCCAACGCCCTCATTAGCTCTTGAGTGCGTTTAGCTCCGTAAAGTGCATACAGCACACGCTCGATATTAGAACTCTTCAAAATATCCATAGCTGGAGAAAAACTAGGGAGCAGATGGCGAGTAGAGATGTCATAAACTCCAGTTGTGATAAAGTCAGTAAGGATATTGTTTGGATTACTTGCAATGATGATTTTTTCAAATGGGATTCCCATCAGTTTGGCATAGAATGCTCCCAAAGCATTGCCAAAGTTTCCGCTAGGAATGATAATTTTTACTTTCTCACCTAGTGTAATTGCTCCCATTCTTGCAAGGGAGAGGTAGCCCCAAATATGATAGATGATTTGAAAAGCTATGCGTCCAAAATTGACGGAATTGGCAGCAGAGATGCGAAAATGATTTGAGTGAAGAGTAGAGTGAAAATCCTCATCACTTAGCAAGGATTTGAGTATGGCTTGTGCATCATCAAAATCCCCTATGATTGGAAGGACTTTTAGGTTTTTTGCACTTTGGGTTGTCATTTGCAGTCTTTGCACATCACTTGTCCCTTGAGCTGGATATAGGCACACAACATTGATGTTTTTTTTGTTTTTGAAACTCTCAAGTGTTGCTGGACCTGTATCTCCGCTTGTCGCTGTGAGGATTAGATATTGCTCTTCTTCAACAAAACTCTCAAAGAGGGCACCCAAAGGCTGGAGTGCCATATCTTTAAACGCTCTTGAAGGTCCATGATAAAGCTCTTGAATGTAAAGATTGTCTTCAAAGAAATGAAGTGGTGCTGGATTGTTTGGATCATCAAAGCTCTCATAGCTTTTTAGGGCTACTCTTAGCTCATCGCATTGTAAATGCAGAAGTGAAAATATCTCTTGAGTGAGCTCTATATAGCTAAGTGGAAGTAGGGCTTGAAGAGAGGGGAGGGTAGGTAGAGAGCTGAGGGTATGAAGCCCTCCAAAGTTTGATTTGGGATTAAGAATGCTTTCTTTTAGAGTGAGATTGTGAGGGTATTCTCCCCCACGAGTTGGAGCAAAAACTTGCATTTTATCCCCTTATTGGCAATTCACACACTCAACGCTTCTATCCATAACCTGCTCTTGTGCATCCGGACTTTGGCTTCTTAGATAGTAAGTTGATTTAAGTCCTAGCTTCCAAGCAAGCATATAAATATCATTGAGCAGTTTTCCACTTGCACGATCAAGTCGCATAAAGATATTGACACTTTGTCCTTGATCTACCCATTTTTGTCGCACCGCTGCTGCACGGATAAGATCCATTTGATCCAAGTCGTAGGCACTGACATAATAATTCCAAGTTTCCAATGTAAGGTTTGGCACAACCACTGGCACAAGTCCTGAGAGATTTTCTTCAAACCACTTTCGCTTATAAACTGGCTCGATTGTTTGAGTTGTTCCTACAAGGATGGAGATTGAGCTTGTAGGGGCAATAGCCATTAGATATCCATTTCGCATACCTTGAGTTTTGACTTTTTCTCTTAGACTATTCCAATCATAAGTCGTTCCAAAAAGTCCTCCACGATCTACAAGAGCAAGTGCTTCTTTGTTGGCTACATCAATGGGGAAAATCCCTTTGCTCCAGTTTGATCCCTCAAATTGAGGATAGATTCCCTTCTCTTGTGCTAGATCTGAGCTTGCTGAGATTGCATTGAAGCTAATCATTTCCATAATCTCATCAATTCTCTCTAAATGCTCATTACTTCCCCAAGTGATTTTCTCACTTGCTAGCATTTCAGCTTCCCCCATTACTCCTAGTCCAATAGCTCGATTTTGCATATTGGTAACTCGCACTTTTCTATTGGGGTAGAAGTTTAGATCAATGACATTATCTAAGATACGAATAGCAATAGGTAAAACTCGCTCAATATCTTCTTTTGTGTTGATTTTGCTTAGATTGACGCTTGCAAGGTTACAAACCGCAGTCAATCCCCCTTCTTGAATCTTTTGAGTGATGAAAATCTTTTTGCCCCCTAGGGTATCAATACTTGTAAGCTTGTTGGCTTTTTTGCAAATCCCTGCATCTGTGGTGATTTCTTCAAACTCTCCAAAAATCTCCTTGCTTCCATCTTCAAACTCCACTTCTACAAAGTATTGACTTGGATTGGTGTTTTGGAAAATTTCTGTGCAGAGATTTGAGCTTCTAATAATTCCTGCGTGAGCATTGGGGTTGGCTCTATTGGCATTATCTTTGAATGCAAGGAAAGGAAGTCCTGCCTCAAAGTAGTTTGTAAGGATTTTTTTCCAAAGCTCTTTAGCAGAGATGTGTTCTTTTAGCACATTGGGATTATTCTCATACTCGATATATTTGGCCTCAAACTCTTCTCCATAAAGCTCTGTAAGCTCTTTGCACTCATAGGGGTCAAAAAGCGTCCATTGGGCATTTTCCTCTACTCTTTTCATAAAGAGATCGCAAATCCATACAGCTGGGAAGAGATCGTGTGTCCTTCGTCTCTCTTCACCACTATTTTTTCGCAAATCAATAAAGTCTGCAATATCTGTATGCCATACTTCAAGATATGTGGCAATCGCTCCTTTTCTAGTCCCTAACTGATCGACTGCAATGGCTACATCATTGGCAATCTTAAGGAATGGCACAACCCCACCTGCTGCGTTTTTGTGCCCATCAATGAAGCTTCCAAGTCCTCTAACCTTGCTATAATCCCAGCCAATTCCTCCGCCATACTTGCTAAGCAATGCCATTTCTTTGTAAGCATCAAAAATCCCCTCAATATTATCAGGAGTGCTTCCAATATAGCAGGAGCTGAGTTGGTGGCGAGTGGTTCGTCCATTGGCTAGAGTTGGAGTGGCAGTAACGACTTCAAACTTTGAAATCACATCATAGAATTTCACAGCCCACTCATTGGGGTTTTTTTCGTTTTGTGCCATAAACATTGCTAGAGCCATAAACATTTGCTGAGGAAGCTCAATAGGAGCGTTTTCTCTATCCTTGATGAGATAGCGATCATAGAGAGTTTTGATCCCAAGGTAATTGAACTGCAAGTCTCTTTGGGGATCGATTTTTTCATTTAGATAATCAAGATCAAACTTTTCTTTGAATCCTTTGAGGATTTTACCCTCAGCTTCGCCTTTTTCAAAATACTCTCTTAAGTGTTTATATCCTGTAAATCCACTTACTTTGTGATAGAGATCATAAAGAAAAAGTCTAGCTGCTACAAATGTCCAATTTGGAGTATCTACATCGATTTTATCTACGGCAGTTTTGATAAGAGTTTGCTGAATTTCTTCTGTGGTGATAAGATCTTTGAAGTGAAGCTTTGCATCCACTTCTAGCTCACTTTGGCTTACTCCCTCTAAGTCTGCTACGGCATCAGCAGTGTATTTTTGGATTTTGCTTACATCCAAAGTCTCAATTCTTCCACTTCTTTTTACAACTCTTAACATTTTTTGCTCCTTAATCTCTAAATTCCACTAAGTCTTTAAGTGGTTTTCTGTATTTATTTTTTTGCCATTCTTTTGCGTTGTGTTGGATCAAGATATTTTTTTCTGATTCGGATATTTAGCGGTGTGATTTCTAAAATCTCATCATCCTCAATCCACTCCAATGCTCTCTCAAGTGTTAGCTCTCGTGGTGGAACAAGCTTGATAGCATCATCACTTCCGCTAGCACGCATATTTGTAAGATGTTTGGACTTGATAGGGTTGACATCTAGATCATTATCTCGACTATGCTCACCAATAACCATTCCGACATACACTTTGGTTTGAGGATTGATGAAAAGCACCCCTCGCTCTTGGATGTTAAAGAGTGAGAATGCTGTGGCTTCACCATTTTCCATAGAGATGAGTGCTCCATTGCTTCGACTTTCAACACTTCCGCTAAATGGACGGAATTCTAAGAAAGAGTGATTCATTACTCCCTCTCCTTTAGTATCTGTCAAAAACTCACTTCGATAACCAATCAATCCTCTTGCAGGGATTTCAAACTCAAGACGAGTATAGCCCTCACCCATTGGATTCATCGCTTTCATCTCAGCCTTTCTTCTTCCAAGCTTTTCAATAATCGCACCACTAAAATCTTGGGGAGTATCGATCACTAGATGCTCAAATGGCTCCATTTTTACACCATTTTCCTCTTTGACAATGACTTCTGGTCTTGAGATGCTAAACTCAAAGCCCTCTCTTCTAAGGTTTTCTGCCAAAATTGTGATTTGAAGCTCTCCACGCCCACTGACTTTGAATTTCCCCTCACCCATTTCTTCACATCGCATCGCGATATTTGTTTGCATTTCTTTGAGCAATCGATCTTTGATTTTGTTGGCTGTAACATGCTTTCCTTCCATTCCAGCAAGAGGAGAGTCATTAACCGCAAAATAAACGCTCATTGTAGGCTCTTCAAGATGCATTGGATCTAGTGGCATAGGGTTGCTAGGATCTACGATTGAATCTCCCACATCTACTGCGTTAAATCCAGCAATAGCTACAATATCTCCTGCTTCTGCAGATTCAATCTCAGTTCTAGCAAGTCCTAAAAATCCAATAAGTTTAGTGATCCTTCCGCTCTCTTTGCTTCCATCACCCTTTGCAAGCATTACAGTTTCACCTTTTTTGATCGTTCCATTAAATACTCTTGCAATACCGATTTTTCCTACATAATTGTCGTAATCAAGGGTAAAAACTTGCATTTGAAGTGGGTTTGTGCTTGAGCCCTCAGGAGCTGGGACATGCTCGATAATCGCTTCAAAAAGTGGCTCAAGATTTTTCTTCTCATCATCAAGGTTTTTGATGGCATATCCATCGCGTGCTGCTGCATAGATGACTGGAAAATCAAGCTGAGCATCATTGGCATCCATTGCCACAAAAAGATCAAAGACTTCATCTACTACACGATCTGGCTCAGCAGCAGGTTTATCAATCTTATTGACTACAACAATTGGGCGGATTCCAAAGCTAAGAGCTTTTTTGACTACAAATTTAGTTTGAGGCATCACCCCCTCTTGTGCATCCACTAGGAGTAATACTCCATCTACCATTTTAAGAACTCGCTCTACTTCTCCACCAAAATCAGCGTGTCCTGGAGTGTCAATAATATTGATTTTTGTCCCCTTGTAGTTAATAGCTGTGTTTTTTGAAAGGATGGTAATCCCTCGCTCACGCTCCAAGTCATTGCTATCCATTACTCTCTCATCAACTTGCTCATGAGAGCTAAAAGTTCCAGACTGGCTTAAAAGCCCATCAACAAGCGTTGTCTTCCCATGATCTACGTGTGCAATTACTGCGATGTTTCTGATGTTTTGCATGATTCTCCGATATAAAAATGAGGTATTTTTGATCCAAAAATAAGTGGGGATTGTAGTCAAAAAAAGAGTGAAATTCAAGAGTTTTTTTCTTGATTTTTGTGATATGGATGAGCAAAAAAAACTTTTTAGAAAACATAGTGTGCAAACTAGATGGTTGTAAGGGATGTTGTAGAGGGGGTTATGAAAGTTTATAATATTAAATATTCTTTATATTATTTTAAGCAGTATATTTTTAATTACCCATAGATATCCCAAAAAACAGCCATTTCACC
>DXDJ01000058.1 GCA_019115525.1 Candidatus Helicobacter avistercoris
TGATTCTTTTGCACTTTCAAAAGAAATGTTTGATGAAGTCAATTTTAATGCCAATTTGCTCAAAGCTCATCCTGAAGTTAAAATCTTGCTTGAAGGCAATACCGATGCTTATGGAAGTGATGAATACAATTTTGCACTAGGGACAAAAAGGGCCTTGGCAGTAAAAGATGCACTCATTGTGCGTGGAGTGGATAAAGATAAGATCTCAGTGATTAGTTTTGGAGAAACAAAGCCTGTTTGCACCACTTCATTGGACGCTGAGTGTAGACAACAGAATCGAAGGGTAGATTTTGTTGTTGAGAAGTAAGGTTTTTGCACTTTGTTTGATTCTTCCGCTTTTGGGTGGAGAACCTTCTGCATTTGAAAGCCAAAGTGGAGCAACAAAAAAGGACATCAAAAATCTCAAGGATGCAAGCTTAAATCTCTCCTCGCTTGTTGTGGATTTGCAAGGCAGACTTGAGGCCTTAGAGCAGATGCAATATGGAATACAGAGTCTTTATGATGCTCAAGGTCAGAAAGTGCAAAAACTCAGCGAAGAGTTGGAAGCACAAAATATTTTTATGCAAGAGACTCGTGCAAGACTTGAAGTTTTAAAAGATCAATTTGAGCAACTCCGTCTGACACAAGCTCAAAATGAAGAAAACTATCGCAGTGCCATGAAGTCTTTAGATGGATTGGGAGAAAAAATCAAAGAAGTATCTCAAGTGGGGAGCGCTTTGAATGATTTGGTTCTAAAAGAATTTGAATCTGTGAGAGCGGAGTTTGCAAAACAGGCTGATGTGATTGCAAAAGATCAAGAAAATATCCAAAAGCTTAGTCTTGAGATTGAAAAAATTTATGAAGAGAAGAAAAAAATTGCAGAGAGAAATGCCTTTAAAAATCCTCAAAAAAAACTTGATGTTTTTAAAGAGGCTAAGAGTATGTATTGGGGGAAGAATTTTGATGATGCAAGAATTAGATTTGCTTGGTTATTAGAGCAGGGATATGAAAAGGCTGAGAGTAGTTTTTTTCTAGGACAGATTGCCTTTAGGCAACGCAGATACAATGATGCGATTGTTTATTTCAAACAAAGTGCAGTTTTAAATGATAAGGCAAGTTATATGCCTGTATTGCTTCTGCATACGATAAAATCTTTTCAAGCATTAAATGACAATAAAAGTGCTTTAACTTTTGCCCAATCGCTTATTGCCTACTATCCAAAAAGCAAAGAAGCCGCTCAGGCTAGAGCAATTGAGAAAAAAATCAAAGGAGAAAAATCAGATGCAAAAAGTTGAAAATGGAAAAATGATTGCTATTGAATATCGTGTTAGAAATCGAGAAAGCAATGAAATTGTAGATGAAAATGTTGGTGGAGAGCCATTGGAATTTTTAATGGGTGCTTCTCAAGTGATTGTAGGTCTTGAGAAAGGGCTTGAAGGGATGAGCGAGGGAGAGAGCAAGGAGATTGTTGTATCGCCAGAAGATGCTTATGGAGAGTATCGTATCGATTTCTTGCAAGAAGTTCCAAGAGAGCAGTTTGAGGGCATTGATCTCAAAGAGGGAATGACGCTTTTTGGACATGGAGAAGATGGAAGAAGTGTGCAGGTTATTGTTAAGAGTTTTAATGACAAGAGCGTGATGATTGATTACAATCATCCCTTAGCTGGAGCAACACTTGTTTTTGATGTAACAATCAAAGGAATCCGCGAAGCAACAGATGCCGATTTTATGGCTATGGGTGGTGGTTGTGGCTGTGGAGGACATCATGGCGAAGATCATCACCATGGCGAAGGTGGTTGCTGCGGTGGCGGAGGAGGATGCTGTGGAGGTCATCACTAACCTCCCTTCTCACCCTCTACTTCTCTCTAATTGACTTCAAAAGGATTTTTCTGTGAAACTTCACCCTTCTTATTATTGTTTGATTCCCCTTTCTTTGGGAGCATTTTGTATGGGAGTAGCCGAATTGGTTATTGCTGGAATGCTTGAGAAAGTAAGCTTGTTTTTTGATATAGATGCACAAAGTGCAGGATATTTGGTTGCTATTTATGCTTTTGGAGTGATTTTGGGTGCACCCCTTTTGACAATTCCACTTAGTCGTATGGATAGAAAAAAACAATTTCTCTACAACATTGGAATTTTTGCTTTAGCAAATTGTGTTGTTTATGTATCAACAAATTTTTATCTTACGGCGATCGCACGCTTTGTGGCTGGGTGTATGCACGGTGTGTTTTTTGTCATTGCTACACTTATCGCACTTCAAGTTGCACAAAAGGGCAAGGAAACCCAAGCGATCTCTATTGTTGTGGCAGGTTTGACACTTTCAATGATTAGTGGAGTGCCACTGGGTGCATGGGTGGGGAATTATTTTGGATTTCAAAGCGTTTTCTTGCTTGTGTTTTGTTTTGCTTTTTTTACATTTTTTCTTGCATTGTTTTTAATGCCCAAAAACCTCTCTAGTATCCCAACACATTTAAGCTCTCTAATTCATTCTTGCAAGAGCTTACAAATGCTCAAAGTTTTTTTCATTACAGCTTGTTTTTGCGGAAGTATTTTTGCGTTTTATACCTATGTAGAACCATTCTTTCTCTCAAATGATTTTTTTGACAAAAACAAGTTAAGCTGGGTTTTGCTCTTTTATGGACTTTGTGGGATTGGAGGAAACTTTTTTGGAGGGATTCTTACTGACAAAAAAGGATCAAGACACGCCCTCATTCTTGCTCTTGCTGCTTTGTCTCTTTCTTTGCTTATGATGATTTGGAGTATCAATTTTTGGTTTATTGCTGTGATAAATTTTGGCTTTGTAGGGTTTTGGGCTTTTAGTTGTGTCTCTCCTTTAAAAAAGCTTGCAATGGAATATGCAACACGCTACACACCCAAAACCATAGAAAGCTCCATTAGCATCAATGAGGCGAGTTTTAATATTGGAATCGCAGTTGCATCACTTATTGGAGGAGTTGTTCTCACACATTTTGGTGTGGCTTTTGTTCCTTTGTGTGCCTTTATTATTGCATTTACCCCCGTGATTTTACTTTGGAGAACAAGGGATTAAACCACCCCTTGCTCAATCATAGCCATTGCAACCTTTCTAAATCCAGCGATATTAGCTCCCAAGACTAGATTGTCTCTCTCTGCAAACTCTTCTGCAGTTTGACTAGCATTCTCATAAATCCCTCTCATAATCCCTCTTAACTTCTCATCGACTTCATCAAAGCTCCAAGAATGCATTGAGGCATTTTGACTCATCTCTAGCCCACTTGTTGCTACGCCTCCTGCATTTGAAGCTTTTGCTGGACAATAGCAGATTCTGGCTTGAATAAACTGATCAATCGCCTCAAGAGTGGAGGGCATATTTGCCCCCTCACTTACACAAATGCATCCATTCTCTAGCAATACTTTTGCATCTGCACCATTGAGTTCGTTTTGGGTTGCACTAGGGAATGCGACATCACAAGGGATACTCCAAACCTCATTTCTTCCCTTTGTGTATTCTGCAATTGGGATGTATTTTGCACTAGGACGCATTTTTGCATACTCGCTTAGACTTACTCTTTGCACTTCTTTTAATTCTTTTAAAAGCCCCAGCTCAATCCCTTCACAATCATAAATCATTCCTTTTGAATCGCTAGCTGTTACAGGTTTGGCTCCAAGTGCGTAGAGCTTTTCTATGGTATAAATTGCTACATTTCCACTCCCACTCACACAAGCGATTTTTCCCTCCAAGCTATCCCCCTTGCCCTCTAGCATCGCTTGAGCAAAATATACGCTCCCATATCCTGTAGCTTCTTTTCTCACCAAGCTCCCTCCCCATCTAAGCCCCTTTCCAGTCAAAACCCCATCAAAACGATTTGTAAGCTTTTTGTATTGCCCAAAAAGATAGCCAATCTCTCTTGCACCTACGCCAATATCTCCTGCTGGGACATCGCTTCTCTCTCCAATATGGCGATAAAGCTCATTCATAAAAGATTGACAAAATCTCATTACCTCATTCTCACTCTTTCCTTTGGGATCAAAATCACTCCCACCCTTTCCTCCACCCATTGCTAATGTTGTTAGAGAGTTTTTAAGAATCTGCTCAAAGCCCAAAAACTTAATAATGTCTTCATTCACGCTGGGGTGAAACCTCAATCCCCCTTTATAAGGACCAAGAGCAGAATTAAACTCGATGCGATAACCAGTATTGACCTGCACCTTTCCACTATCATCCACCCAAGGCACACGAAAACTAATGCTTCTCTCAGGAATGACAAGACGCTCTAAGATACTGTGTTCTTCATAGATTTTATTTTTTGTAAGCTCTGGTTCAAGAGAGTGCAAAATCTCTTTGAGTGCTTGAAGAAAAAATACCTGATGAGGATACTTGTTGGAAACTTCTGCAAGGATTCTTTGTGTATAACTCATAACTACCTCCTAAAAGTAAAATTCCAAGAGAGTAGCCAAAAACTCTTAATCTTTATAAACCCTGAATAAACACATTCCAAATTTGCTCAATCTCTTCATCACTCAAATGTACACTAGAGCCACTATTGAGCAATTGTGTTATTTTGTTTTTTTGCATAACCTCTGCATTGATGCATCGTGGATGAGCAAACAAAAACGATCTTCCCAAAGCAATATTTTCTGCAAGTTCTTGCTCACAAACAAAGCATATATTTTGATGATGACGAGTATTTCTCCCCTCATGCAGCAGGAGCTTAACCCCCATTTCTATGACTACACGCATGGGGTGTTGTTTGCTTAAAATATGAGCCCCCCAATCCAAAAGATCAAAATAAAAATCCTCAAGTTCATCGATTTCTTTTAAGTGAGCATTGAGTAGAGAAATAAAAGTTTTCCACACATAAACTCTTTCGTATTCTTTTTCCCAAGGATAGGAGAGTTGGAGGATATTTCGCATTTTTGGGATGAAATAACCATTGTGTTGGATATCAAAATCAATTTTCCTCCCAGTATCGATGATACTATGTCTCATCCCATAGAAGCGATAAAGTTCAATGAGTTTGTTAGGCGTTAAAACCCTAAGGAGCAAATCTTGATTCTTAATAGATGTCTTATGAAGAATGTATCCCTGCATTAGTGAGTGTGTAAGTCTGCATTGAAATGTAGAATCTTGCAAGTATTCTCAATGATTGCAATGTTTTTTGCCAAAGAATGCAAATCTCGATCAAAAGCATAAATCCCATATCCCTTGATGATCAAAAAGCGTTTATTGTCCTTTGTAATTTCAGAGGAGATTTCAAAAGGAGCTCTCTCATACCACGAGGAGTAATTGCCAATATCCCATATTGCTATCTGCTCACCCAAAATTTGTTGTCCAAAAAAATCCAATGGCCGCAGATAGGGGTGTTTGAGAGAGTAAGAAACAGTGTATGGAGGCATAGTGTAGGCAATAAATTTTGCATTTTTGAATGTTTTGTAAATTTGAGCATGGATAGGAGTATCAATGCTTGCTTCATTCCAGCGATAATCTTTTTGGGTGTTCAAAGAGATGAGATTGTTGGGATTGAGATCATCAAATACGGCTCGTTTTGAATTGATAACAAAGCCATCGTTTGTGAGGCGTGCAGAAATAGAACCATGAAAAATACCAAAAAAATTTTTTCGAAACATAGCCAAAGAAACGCGTTTGAGGGAATAAAGCAATTTGTCATCAACATCATTAAAATGTGCACTCATCTTCTTCTGACCTTAATCAAAAAATAAAATGGCAATTATAATCAAAAGATTTTGAGCTTTGATCTAAGCTCTCAGAACAAATCGCAAAAGTCTCAAACCTTACTCAAAAACAAATACTTACTAGATAAAGACTAATTATTATTTACTCTAATTAAGTTATGAAACTTGATATAACTTGACTAAATATTGTATTTTTTTAGCAAAGTAAATGGAATATTGCTAATTTTTGATATAATCCACCTCGTAGTTTTTACAAACTATAAAATTTTTTGAGTTAGGCAATGAGTAAAAGAAAACAAGTCCTTTTGAAATATGTGATTGAAGAGTATTTAGAAAGCGGATCGCCCATTGGTTCGCAGACATTAAAAACTCTTAGCAATCTCTCCGTGTCCTCAGCAACAATTCGCAATGGATTTAAGTCGTTGGTGGATGATGGATTTTTGCTTCAACCCCATATCAGTAGTGGAAGAGTTCCCTCATTTTTGGCACTTAAGGACTATTGGAGAAGCACTCTAGAGCTTGGAAGTGAAAAAACACTTTCAAACGCACAAAAACTCAAAGATTTTTCAGAAGAAATCGGGTGTTTTGTTTCCTCTATTCAAGTTCAAAGTCTTAGACTAAGTGGTGTAGAAAACTATGAAGATAAGTTTTTGATTTTGAGATTTGGGGATGAGGAGGTTCTTGCAAGATATGTTCCTCAGCTTTTTAGATTCTTAAATGAGCTTATAGGAATGAGCTTAGGAGATATCCAAAGCATTGCACATCAAGTTCATGCAAAAGAACTCTTGCAATCTCTAGCAGGTATTAACCAAAACGCCATCTTTTATGGTGCAAAATTTCTTGCTCCCTTGATGGAAGAAAAACGAGGGGAAAAATTGTTTTTTGAAATTATCGAGGGCAGCATTTTTGAGCGATTGAGTAATGGAATCTACTTTGAGGAGGTGCTTCCAAAAGGCTATGTTTTGTTTATACAAGATGTTTTAATAGAAGAAAAAAAATCAAGAGTTTTGTTTTGTGGGGCACTTAATCGTGATTATCGCAAAATCAAATGGAAAGGAGAGTAAATGAGCCAAGAAGAAGAGATTCAAACTTCGCAAGAAGAGAATGTTCAAGAAACTCAAGAGAGTGAGAATTTTGAAGAAAAATTCAAAAATCTTGAGCAAGAGTATTTGAGAGTTCATGCGGATTTTGAAAATGTCAAAAAGCGTTTAGAGCGAGAAAAATATCAAGCACTAGAATATTGCTATGAGGGGATTGCAAAAGACTTGCTTCCCATTGTGGATACACTAGAGAAGGCACATCAAAGTGCAATTGAAGCTCAACAAGACGCTATCAGCAATGGAATCAAACTCACGCTTGATAATTTGCTCAAAGTTTTAAGCAAGCATGGGATTGAGGTTATTGCAGAGAGTGGTGAGTTTGATCCTCAACATCACGATGCGATTATGCAAGTGCCTTCAAATGAAGTAGAAGAAGGACAAATTGTTCAAACCTTACAAAAAGGTTACAAATACAAAGAAAGAGTGATTCGACCAGCAATGGTTAGTGTCGCAAAAAACTAAAATTCAAGGAGTAAAAAATGGCAAAGGTAATTGGAATAGATTTGGGAACAACAAACTCAGCAATGGCTGTATATGAGGGTAATGAGGCAAAAATCATTGCAAACAAAGAAGGTAAAAACACAACCCCCTCAATTGTAGCTTTCACAGACAAGGGAGAAATCCTAGTAGGAGATCCTGCAAAGCGACAAGCTGTAACAAATCCGCAAAAGACAATTTATTCTATCAAGAGGATTATGGGGCTTATGTTTAATGAAGACAAAGCAAAAGAAGCAGAAAAACGACTTCCATACAAAATCGTAGATAGAAATGGTGCATGTGCTGTGGAGATTGGAGATAAGATCTATACTCCTCAAGAGATTAGTGCAAAAATTTTGATGAAGCTCAAAGAAGATGCAGAGAGCTATCTAGGCGAGAGTGTAACTGAAGCGGTGATTACCGTTCCTGCATATTTCAATGACTCTCAAAGAAAGGCTACAAAAGAAGCAGGAACAATCGCAGGGCTTAATGTGCTAAGAATCATCAATGAACCTACAAGTGCCGCCCTTGCTTATGGACTTGATAAAAAAGAAGCTGAAAAAATCGTGGTTTATGACCTTGGTGGAGGAACATTTGATGTTACCGTTCTTGAAACAGGAGATAATGTCGTAGAGGTTCTTGCAACAGGTGGAGATGCATTCCTTGGTGGAGATGATTTTGACAACCGAATCATTGATTGGGCGGTTGAGGAGTTCAAAAGTGAGAGCGGGATTGATCTCAAAGCTGACATTATGGCACTCCAAAGACTCAAAGAAGCAAGTGAAAATGCCAAAAAAGAGCTAAGCAGTGCAAATGAAACAGAAATCAATCTTCCATTTATCACAGCTGATGCAACAGGGCCTAAGCACTTTGTAAAAAAACTCACTCGTGCAAAATTTGAGAGCCTTATTGATGATTTGATTGAAGAGACAATCAAGAAGATTGATTTTGTTATCAAAGATGCAGGACTTAGCAAAAGCGATATTAGCGAAGTAGTTATGGTGGGTGGTTCTACTCGTGTGCCAAAAGTTCAAGAGAGAGTAAAAGAGTTTATCGGAAAAGAGCTTAACAAATCTGTAAATCCTGATGAGGTTGTAGCTATTGGTGCAGCGATTCAAGGTGGAGTTCTCAAAGGGGATGTTAAAGATGTGCTTTTGCTTGATGTTACTCCTCTTAGCCTAGGGATTGAAACAGCTGGTGGAATCTCTACAAAAATCGTTGAGCGTGGGGTTACAATCCCAACTAAAAAATCTCAAATCTTCTCAACTTATGAGGACAATCAACCTGCAGTTTCTATCAATGTTCTCCAAGGAGAGCGAGAGCTTGCAAAAGACAATAAATCTCTAGGAAGATTTGATCTTACAGGAATTCCTGCAGCTCCAAGAGGTGTACCTCAAATTGAAGTTACATTTGATATTGATGCAAACGGGATCCTTACT
>DXDJ01000059.1 GCA_019115525.1 Candidatus Helicobacter avistercoris
GGGTATAAAAACTTTGATTAGGGTGTGAAGCTTGTAGAATTAATGCCTAAAACTAATCTTCCCCAATAAGAAAATCCAGCGAATGATTCCATAGAGGACATATCCGCTCATTGCAAAAGTCAATGCTTCAATAGGGCGATAGATTAAAATCCCACAAAGCACAAGCAAGATGACAAATATTCTCAAATCCCATTTGACTTTTTTAAATGATGGATAGCGGATGTTGCTCACCATCAAAATTCCAACAAGAAGCACGATGCAAAGCACCCCATATCCAAAAGCTCCACTTAAGACAAGATTGTTATCTAGTGCATCAAGCTTGGGGCTAGAGGGGAGGTGGAGGAGATGATGAGTTTCATTAAAAAGTATCCATGAAACAAGCACGATTGCAGCAGAAGGTATGGGAAGACCGATGAAAGAATTGGGCTCTGAGCTTGTTGTGATATTAAAGCGTGCAAGTCTAATCGCACCAAAAATCACAAATAAAGCACAGACTACAACACCCAATCTTCCATAATATTGCCCGATGTAGAAATACACAAGCATTGCAGGAGCCACACCAAAAGCTACAACATCAGCCAAAGAATCAAACTCAACCCCAAACTTTGAACTCGTTCCTGTCAGTCTTGCCACACGCCCATCAAGACCATCTAAGACCATTGAAGCTACAATCGCCCAACAAGCCCAAACAAAACTCTCTTGAGAAGCCCAAATCAAACTAATAATCGCCAAAAAGATACTCCCAGCCGTAAAAGCATTGGGAAGAACATATAAAGGATTGATTTTCATTGTAAATACCCCACGATTGTTTCTCCACCCTTGACTTTATCGCCGACATTGAGCTTGATTTCTACATTTTTCATTTCAAGCACAAGATCTCCTTTCATAAATCCGATCCTCTCTCCTCGCTCAAACTCTAAAAGAGTGGAAGAAATAGGGGAGATATGAAAGAGTTGAGGATGGAGAGTCATTTTGTGATTGGAAAATTCAAAACTCACTTCAGAATTGAAATATTCTTTTTTAGAAGAGAAGTAAAGTGGGATTCCATGGATTTGTGAGAGTGAATAGGCGTTGATTTTCATAGGTGAGCGAATGACACCAACATCAAAAAAAGTGTTTTTAATCCTAATCTGGCACATATCACCCTTTGAATTGATCTCGCTTATGATCCCATCAATAGGGGAAAGGATAGCGTTTTCACTAAGATGAAGTGCGTTTCTCTCGGGATTTCGGAAAAGAATCAACCACAAAACAAGAAAGAGCAACAAAATCACACTTAAGCTTCCCAATCCAAAAAGTAGAGAAGCACCAAGCAGGGCAATGATCCAAATTGCCCCTTTGTATCCACTTTTGGCTAGAAAATTGATTTGTGGGTTCATATTTCCTCCTTACTCCTCTTCAATTGGAGTTAGTCTTGTAGGTAGATTGTGCTTCTCTTCAAATTCTTTGATGATCTCTCGCACTCTCTCCCCATCAATAACTTCCTTCTCCAGTAATTCTGCAGTCATAATCTCCACTGCCTCAGCATACTCTCTTAATGTTTGCTTCACAGCCTCAAATCTCTCTGCAAGTGTAGTTTGGATGAAGGTATCAAGCTTCTCAGAAGTTTTTTCACTATATTCTCCTCCGCTTCTTCCTCCATTTAAGAAAGAGTTGCGTTGTTTCTCTAGTACCATTAAACCACTCACATCAGTCATCCCATAGTAACTTGCCATGGCCTTAAGAATATCTGTAGCTCGCTCCAAGTCATTGCTTGCACCAGTAGAAATCTCTCCTAAGAATACATCCTCAGCCCCTCTTCCACCTAGCAAAACATCAACATCAGCGATGAGCTCGTGCTTTTGGACTAAGTATTTGTTTTCTTGAGGAGTATTGAGTGTGTAGCCAAGAGCTGCCATACCGCGTGGGATGATAGAAACTTTATTGACTTTATCCGCTCCTTTTGTCAGCTCACTAATGAGTGCATGCCCGCTTTCATGATAGGCTACGATTCTTTTTTCTTTTTTGCTAATGCGTCTTGATTTTTTCTCCAGCCCAGCAATCCCTCGCTCAACCGCTTCTTTGAGATCACTTTGGGTTACCTCTTTTTTGTTGGCTCTTCCTGCAAGGAGTGCGGCCTCATTGATGATGTTGGCTAGATCTGCTCCTGCAAGTCCAGCAGTCATTTTGGCGATTTCTTGCAGATCTACATCTCTGCTAGGTTTGATCCCTTTGATATGGACTTTGAGAATATCAAGTCTTCCTTTGTAGTCAGGCTTATCTACAAGCACCTGTCGATCAAATCTTCCTGGACGCAAAAGAGCAGGATCCAAAATCTCTGGGCGGTTTGTTGCTGCTAGGACAATCACAGGTGCAGATTCACTACCAAATCCATCCATTTCAGCCAAAAGCTGATTGAGAGTTTGCTCTCTCTCATCATTCCCACTTACAATCCCTCCTGCTGCACGACTCTTTCCAATCGCATCAATCTCATCAATGAAAATAATGCTAGGAGCATCTTTTTTTGCCATATCAAAAAGATCTCTCACCCTGCTTGCACCCATTCCTACAAACATCTCAATAAAGCTACTCCCACTCATTGAGAAAAATGGCACATTTGCTTCTCCTGCCACAGCTTTGGCTAGAAGTGTTTTACCAGTTCCTGGAGGGCCTACAAGCAACACACCACGAGGGATTTTTGCTCCCAAAAGTGTGTAGCGATCAGGGTGTTTTAGGAAATCAACGATTTCTACCACTTCTTCTTTTGCTTCATCATTTCCAGCCATATCATCAAACTTGACTTTTGGTTTTTCGGCATTGACAAGTTTCTTGGCACTTCCTATGCCAAAGATTCCATTGCCCATATTCTTTTGCACACGACTTGCCATAAACATCCAAAATCCAATAAGAACAAATACTGGAAGAAGCCAACTTAGAATCTCTGAAAAAATATTGCTTTCACTAAAACCACTGTATTTGATTCCATTTTCATCCAAGATTGGCACAAGGGATGGGTCATTGACTTTTTGTGCGATATAGAGTGTCTTGCCATCGCTTGAAACTGCTTTGATCATTGTTTGACCAATCTCAACATTTTCTAACTCTTTATTTTTTGCCATTTGTTTGAGTTCAAAATAACTAGCCTCTTTCTTTTGGCTAACTTTATTATCAAAGAATCCACCCTCTCTTGGAGAGATGAAGCGGAAGATAATCATCGCAATCAAAACTAAAAGTGCAAAAACAAGAATAGGATTTTTGTTAAGAGGTTTTTTGGGGGTTTGTTGATTCATTATTTAACCTTTATTTTTATATGTTTGTCTTGTAATCTTACTTAACTTTGGCAAGTTTTATAGCTACCCATTCATCTTTTTGTAAGATTTTCTTCACTTTCCAATCTTTGAATTTCTCTAATACTTGATCTTGATATTCATCCAAAATTCCTGAGAGGATGAGCTCCCCTCCCAAAGATAAATGAGTATAAAAATCGCTCTGAAGCATAATAAGAATGTGAGCTAAAATATTTGCAACTATCACATCGTATTGACCCTGAGCTTGAGGGATAGAGCCAACCCAGCTTTGAGTAAAATTCTGAGAGTTTAGTGCAAAATTCTTTTTGCTCTCCTCAATAGCAAACTCATCAGTATCACAAATTTCTACTCTTGCTCCAAGACTGGAGGCACAAATACTCAAAATCCCACTCCCACACCCCACATCCAAAAGTCTTTTGTTGAGCAAATCCATTGATGAGAGAAGCTCTAAGCACATTGAAGTGGTTGCATGATGCCCAGAACCAAAGGCTAGAGCTGGATCGATGATAATATCTCTTTGAGATAATCCAAGCTCTTTGGCACTCTTATGCCATGAGGGACGGATGTAGAAGTTTTCAATGCTTACAGGAAGGATGGATTGCTCATAGGCTTCTATCCAATCTTTGTTTTTGCACACTTTATAGCCAAAGCCAAACTCCACCCTTTCTTCCACTCTTTCAGAGAGGATATGGGCAAACTCTTTGAGCAGAGATAGGATGGTTTGAGGGTTTTGAGTGGAGCGAATGATGATTTGATTGTATTGCTGTTTTTCAAAGGGAAAAAAGAGTGAGAAATCATAAGAAGAGAGATCGTTTTCTACTCCTTCAAAAGAGTAGGGAGTAGAAATCTCTTCAAGAGTGTTTTGAATATTTTGAGTGATGAAATCTAGAAAAATTTCATAGAAGCCTTGAGGTTGAACAAGAATTTCAAAATACTCTTCATCCAAATTATTCTTCATTGACACCCAAGACAACTTCTAGTTTTTCTTTGAGAACTTGAGGGGTAAAGGGTTTGACAATGTAGTTATTTACTCCAGCTTTGATTGCTGTGATTACCTCTACTTTTCCACCCTCAGTAGTGATCATAATGATGGGAATATCCACAAAGCGACTATCTGCTCTTGTTTTTTTCACAAGCTCTAAGCCATTCATCTCTGGCATATTCCAATCTGTAATCAAAACACCCATATCGCTATTTTTATCCAAGATATCCCAAGCCTCAACTCCATTTTCTGCTTCAAAAATATCTTCATAGCCTAGTCGTTGAAGCGTGTTTTTAATAATTCTTCGCATTGTTGAACTATCATCGACGACAAGTAGTTTCAATTGTTTCTCCTCACTTAAGTTTTTCACATAGAGATAAATGGCGTATTATAGCCAATCTCTTTAGCTATCTACAAGACCAAAAAGCCATTCTTGATTATTAGCAATTTCTTTTCCACTTTTTTCAAGCAGTCTTTCATAGATAGAACCAAGCGTCTTCATATCGACTTCTTGCATAATCTCTTTAGAAAGAACGCTAGGGTGTTTGTCATCAACGGCATTTAAAAGAGTTTCTATCTCTTCTAATATTGCCTCTCTCTCCCAAACCACTCCATAACTATCTATATACTGCATTTTTGTATCTCCTTGGAAATTGCTGAGGAAAAAATCTGGCTATATCCCCTCTCTTTTGGAAGTTTTTCTCTCCAATCTTGTAAAATCCCCACATAATCTTCTATGCTGAGATTGCCTTTTAGAATCTCATATTTGAGATATACCCAGTAAGTATTTAGCACATCGCTTTCACAATACTCATCGATTTTGGCTAGATTGTTTTCTTTGTAATACAGCTCAAAAATATCAGCCCCACTCACATCATATTTTCCAGGCAGACCACATATCGAAGCTACATCATCAAGTCTAATCCCCCGCACACTCCCATAATGTCCCAAACTATCAAGTAAGTCTGTATGGAATCTCTCACTATATCTTTGTCGGTAATTTTCCCATTTGTTTTTGTTGTAGTGGGGATTGTCTTGCTCATAGTAAGCTAGAGAAGCAAGATTGTATTTCATTGCCCTAAGCATCATTGTAGGAATATCAAATCCCCTGCCATTGAAACTCACGAGTTTGGGCTGGGTTTTGTTAAACCATTTTAAAAACTCTCCTAGAGTGATATTCTCAATTTCTTTTTCATTTGGAAGACCATCTTTACGACCAAAAACCCCTACTTTTTGAAACCTCCCAAACTCATCACACATCACACTTGCAATGGAGATGATTTTGTGAAAGGCAATAGGGAGAAAATCACTCCCACTTGCCTCGTTTTGAGCCTTGAAAGCTTGAGTGCAAACTTCATAATCACTCCCCTCATAGCCAAACTTCTCTCTTAAAAACTCAACATCAGGCACACTTTCAATATCAAAAACACAAATCATTTTTCTCTTTTTCCTATTGTAAGATTGAGCGATAAAAATATACCAAAAGGAGAGAAAATGTTTGCCCTACTTAGCGTGAGTGATAAAAGTGGGATTGTAGAGTTTGCCCAAGGGCTAAGAGAGTGCGGATATGAGATTTTAAGTACAAGTGGCACACTTAAAATCCTAGAAGAAAATGGCATTGAAGTGCAAGATATTGCAAGTTATACTGGGGCAAAAGAGATGTTTGATGGGCGTGTAAAAACTCTCAACCCCAAAATCGCAGGAGGAATCCTCTATCGTAGGAATCTTGCCTCTCATCAAAAAGACGCTCAAGAAAATGGCATACAACCCATCGACTTGCTTTGTGTCAATCTCTATCCATTCAAGCAAACTATACAAAGAACAAATGATTTTGAAGAGATAGTAGAAAATATCGATATTGGTGGCCCCAGTATGATAAGAGCTGGAGCAAAAAACTTTGAGAGCGTTTTGGTAGTTACCAATCCAAATGATTATCAAAGAATTTTACAAAAGCTAAAAAACAAAGAAAACACCCTAGAGCTTAGAAGAGAGATGATGATCAAAGCATACGAGCATACTGCTGGGTATGATTGTTTGATTGCAAATTATATGAATGAGCGATTTAATGAGGGGTTTGGGGAATATGCCTTTATCACGGGCAAAAAAGTGATGGATACACGCTATGGAGAGAATCCTCACCAAAAAGGGGCTTTATATGCACAAGGAGAGTTTTTCCTCAAAGATTTTCAGATCCTCAAAGGTGAGCCAAGTTTTAATAACTTCACAGACATTGACTCAGCTATAAAAATCGCTTCGCAATTTAAAAATAGCGTTTGTATTATCAAGCATGGAAACCCTTGCGGATTTGCCCTCAAAGACACTCCACTTCTCTCTTATATCTCTGCCCTCTCTTGTGATTCTCTTTCTGCTTTTGGGGGAGTGGTAGCAGTCAATGCCAAAGTGGATTTGCAACTCGCACAAAAGATTGGTGAGATTTTTGTTGAAGTGCTAGTGGCTCCAAGTTTTACTCAAGAGGCATTAGAATATCTCTCAAGTAAGAAAAAACTCAAGCTTTTTTCTCTCCCCTCAGATTCTTCTTATTTTGAATTACCCTCTGCTAAAGAGAGTTTCAAGTCTATTTTGGGAGGGTTTTTGCTCCAAGAGAGTGATAGTGTGAGTGATGAGGAGATACAAGAGGCCAAAAAAATGGGGGATTATGAGGCAAGTGAAAGTCAAAAAAGAGATATGGAAATTGCCTACAAAATTGTTGCACTCACCAAATCAAACTGTGTAGCTTATGTCAAAGATGGGGCATTAGTTGGGATTGGTATGGGGATGACAAGTCGAGTGGATGCCTCAAGAAATGCAATGCTCAAAGCCAAAGATATGGGATTGGATCTAAAAGGATGTGTGCTAGCAAGCGAGGCATTTTTCCCTTTCAAAGATAGCATCGAGCTAGCTGTTTCTATGGGAGTAAGTGCAATCATTCAGCCAGGGGGAAGCATACGAGATGATGAGGTGATTGAATGTGCAAACTCCCATAAGATTCCCATTTACTTCACTTTTAAACGACATTTTTTACACTAAAAGCTTATAATTAGCTTTAAAGGGGTGAAAATAATCTTTTTGGAGGAATTATCATGAAAAAAGTATTTCTAGGTGCTTTGATTTCAATGGGACTTTGCTTTGGTGCAAGCATTGATACAAGCAAAATTGAAATGTATTGGGTAGCCTATAAATTGGCCAACAAAACAGCAGTCAAAGGATCGTTTAGCGATGTAAGCTATAAGCTTAAGAAAAAAGAGGGAAGTATCAAAGAAATGCTAGAGGGTGCAAGTGCCAAAATCACTCTTAGCAATCTCAGTGTTGCCAATCCTGTTGCAAAGAAGAATCTCACAGAAGGATTTTTCTCAAAATTTGCAAGTCCAAAAATCGATGTAAAAATCATCCAAGTTATGGAAGGGGAAAATCAAGGAACACTCCTAGCAAAAGTGAGTATGAACAAAAAATCCCAACTTATCCCCATGCAATACACAATCACAGATGGGAAGCTTCAAGCCAAGGGCGTGATAGATATTCTTAGTTTTAAGCTAGATAAGGCATTGGAGAGCTTGATTAAAGTTTGTGGATCACTTCATCAAGGATACACTTGGACTCAAGTAGAGATCGGATTTTCCGCACCTCTTCAATAACTCCCACCAAAAAGGGGGTAAATGTAAATATTATTATTACTTTTTAGTAAGTATTTAAAAAATTTCTTCAAAAATTGCATTCTCAAAATTGCCAATAAAATAAAAATTTGTTAGAATCTATTTCAATGTAAGAATCAGAACTTTCCCCAAAACATAGGAATTTTGCATTCTGCAGATAATTTTTTAGGAGGCTTTATGTCAAATATCAATCGTCGTGATTTTCTCAAAAGTGCTGCGGTTGCGAGTGCAGCGGTAAGTGCTGGGCTTTCTTTGCCTTCTGGTTTGGAAGCAAAAGCACAACAAGGTGAGCAAAACTGGAGATGGGATAAGGCAACTTGCCGATTCTGTGGAACAGGTTGCGGAATTATGATTGCAACAAAAAACAATAAAATCGTTGCTGTCAAAGGAGATCCACAAGCACCAGTAAATAAGGGACTTAACTGTATCAAAGGATATTTTTGTGCCAAGATTATGTATGCACAAGATCGTTTGACTAAGCCATTGCTTAGAGTCAATGCCAAAGGAGAATTTGACAAAAAAGGAAAGTTCCAACCTGTTAGCTGGAAAAAAGCCTTTGATGTTATGGAAGAGCAATTTAAGAAAGTTTATAACCAATATGGTCCAACAGCAACTATGCTATTTGGTTCTGGTCAATACACTATTCCTGAGGGGTATGCAGTAACTAAGCTCTTCAAAGCTGGTTTTAGAAGCAACAATATTGATCCAAATGCTCGCCACTGTATGGCAAGTGCGGTTGCAGGATTTATGCAAACTTTTGGAATCGATGAGCCTGCAGGATGCTACAACGATATCGAAATCACTGACACTGTTGTAACTTGGGGAGCTAATATGGCTGAAATGCACCCAATTCTTTGGAGTCGTGTTACAGATAGAAAGCTTACAAACAAAGACAAAGTAAAAGTGATCAATCTCTCAACATATCGCAATAGAACCTCAGATCTTGCAGATATTGAAATCATCTTCAAGCCTCAAACAGATCTAGCGATTTGGAATTACATTGCAAGAGAGATTGTATATAACAACCCTCAAGCAATCGATCAAGACTTTGTAAAAAAACACTGCGTTTTCACAACAGGATTTGTCAATATCGGTTATGGACTAAGAAACAACCCTGATTCTCCTTATGTAAGCAAAGCAGAGAGAGATACAGTAGCAAAAGAAGTGAGCAAAACCATCAGTGCGACTGAGGGCGTTACATTGCAATACCTCGGACTTAAGGCTGGTGAAGAGCTTAAGATGGATAATGCAGGAAAAGCTGGAGCTCACTGGGAAATCAGTTTTGAGGACTTCAAGAAAGGACTTGAGCCTTATACACTTGATTTTGTAGCTCAAATTGCAAAAGGTGATGATGATGAGAGTATTGAAGATTTCAAGAAAAAACTCCAAGCTCTAGCAAACTACTATATGGAAAAAGATCGCAAAGTTGTGAGCTTCTGGACTATGGGTATGAATCAACACCAAAGAGGAACATGGGTTAATGAGCAAAGCTACATGGTGCACATGCTTCTAGGAAAGCAAAGCCAGCCAGGAAATGGTGCATTCTCTCTAACTGGTCAGCCAAGTGCGTGTGGAACTGCAAGAGAGGTAGGAGTATTCTGTCATAGACTTCCTGCAGATATGGTTGTAGATAATCCAAAGCACAGAGAAATTAGTGAGAAGATTTGGAAAGTTCCTGCTGGGACACTCAATGGAAAAGTTGGAGCACATTATCTTTCTGCAATGCGACAAATTGAGGAAGGAAAAATCAAGTGGGTATGGGTTGCTGTAAATAATCCATTCCAAAACACTGCAAACCTCAACCACTGGATTAAGGCTGTAAGAGAGATGGATAATTTCATTGTAACAAGTGATTGCTATCCTGGTATCTCTGCAAAAGTTGCAGACCTTATTTTGCCAAGTGCAATGATGTATGAGAAGTGGGGAGCTTATGGAAATGCTGAGAGAAGAACACAGCACTGGAGACAACAAGTTGTCGCCCCTGGTGAGGCGATGCCTGATATTTGGCAAATGACAGAGTTTGCTAAGAGATTTACACTCAAAGAAGTATGGGGCAAAGACTATCCAGAGCTAGGAATGAAATCTGTTCTTGCTGAAGCAAAAGCAATGGGATACAAAGAAAGCGACACGCTCTATGATGTAATCTTTGCAAATGCAGAAGCTAAGAAAATCCCTTATGGCAAAGATGAGGTTACCAAAGGATTTGAAAATACTGAAGTTCTTGGAGACTTTAGAAAAGTCAAGGGTGGAGATGGAAAAGTTTATCAAGGCTGTGGATTCTTCATCCAAAAATATCTATGGGAAGAGTATAGAAAGTTTGGAACAGGGCACGGACACGATCTTGCACCATTTGAGGTTTATCACTATGTCAGAGGTCTAAGATGGCCAGTTATCGAAGATAAGAGTGAAAAACTTGGATGGAGAGAAACATTGTGGAGATTTAACGCAGAGTATGATGTCTATGCCAAAAAAGCTGCTAGCAATGGAGAGAAGTTTGCATTCTATGGAAACAAAGGCAAGTCTATCCCTAAAGGAAGTCTATCAGCTCCAAGTGGTGAGAAAGCAGATATCAACAACAAAGCAAAAATCTTCTTGCGACCTTATATGGATCCATGCGAGATGCCAAATAGCGAGTATCCAATGTGGCTATGTACTGGACGTGTGCTAGAGCATTGGCATAGTGGAACAATGACTATGCGTGTGCCTGAGCTTTATCGTGCTGTGCCTGAAGCACTCTGCTATATGAACGAAAAAGATGCTCAATCTCGTGGTCTTAAGCAAGGCGATGTGATTTGGGTAGAGAGCAGAAGAGGAAAAGTAAAGGCAAGAATTGATGTGCGTGGAAGAAATAAGCCACCAAGAGGACTTATCTATGTGCCTTGGTTTGATGAGAATGTTCTTATCAACAAAGTTTGCCTTGATTCAACTTGTCCAATTTCAAAACAGACAGACTTTAAAAAGTGTGCTGTAAAAATTTATAAGGCATAAAACAGAGTGGAAAAATTCAATCCTGAGCGAAGAAAAACCATCCTAAAGTGGGTTAGCAGTGCAGGGGCATTGGGTGTGGGAGCAATGATGTGGAGTGCATATCTTAAGGGTAGCAAACACGCTTCTGCTCTGCGACCTCCAGGTGCTGGAAGTGAAGAAGAGTTTTTAAATAGCTGTATTCGCTGTGGGCTATGTGTGGAGGCTTGTCCTTATCTCACTCTCAAGCTTGCAACTCTAGCAAGTGGCATTAGTGCAGGGACACCTTATTTTGAGCCTAGAAAGACACCATGCTATATGTGCAAAGATATTCCTTGCACTTATGCATGTCCAAGTGGAGCTTTGGATATCAAACGCTTAGTCAAAGACAATCAAGAGCCAAGTATCAATGAGGCTAGAATGGGAGTAGCGGTGATTGATACCACTCATTGTATTGCTTATGGTGGGATTCAGTGTGATGCGTGCTATCGTGCATGTCCTTTGATCGGGAAAGCTATTTATCTTGAGTTTCGTCATAGCAAATTTACTAATGAGCATTCAGAGCTTTTGCCAATGGTGAATGCCGAGATTTGCACAGGTTGTGGGATGTGTGAGAGAGCGTGTGTAACCCAAACACCTACAATTAGAGTCCAAAATAGAGAGAAAGTTCTAGGAAGCGTGGGCGAACACTACATCAGAAGCTGGAAAGCTGGAGATGAGAGTAGAATCCAAGAGAGTGGAGCAAGCTCAGCACCAAGAAAAGATGCGCTAGATTATCTCAATGATGGAGGATTTTGATGGTTAGAGTGTGGAAGGCAAAATACCTCTTTTTGCGTCGGCTTGTGCAGTTGGGGATTTTGGCGTTGTTTGTTGCAGGAAACTATGCACTCTTAGAGGTGAGAACTCACCAGAGTGTAGAGAAGATTGCAGTGCTAAATACCCAAGATCTCAAGGTTGAGGGCACACTGCTCTCAAAGAGCAATCTAAGTCATATACTCAGTGGGGATCTAAGCTTTAGCAAGATCTTTGATAGCATTCCGCTAAGCGATCCTTTTGCGACATTACAGCTTTTTGTGGCAGGAGGGAGTTTGGCTTTTGATGTATGGCTTGGGGCATTGATTGTGAGCCTTTTTTATGGCATTTTTGTTGGAAGGGCTTATTGTGGCTGGGTGTGTCCTGTCAATATGATCACAGATTTAAGCTCTTGGCTAAGAAGAAGATTTTCTATCACAACGCCACTGCTCAATCTCCCAAGGGGATTTAAATACCTTGTGCTAGGTTTGAGTTTGGTGCTTTCTGCGATTTTTGGAGTAGGGGCATTTGAGATGATCAATCCTGTTTCAATGCTCTCTCGCGGGATTATCTTTGGTATGGGATTTTCAATCTTGGGCATTGTGATGATCTTTTTATTTGATCTTTTCGTGCTTAAGAATGGCTTTTGTGGGCATATTTGCCCTATTGGAGCGACTTTTTCATTGCTTGGGAAATTCTCTGTTCTCAAAGTCAAACACAAAGTGCAAAACTGCACAAAGTGTATGAAATGTATTGAGGTATGTCCTGAGAAACAGGTCTTAGATATGATTGGAAAAAAAGATGCAAGAGTTACACAAATGGCGTGCATCAAATGCGGAAGATGCATTGATGTTTGTGGTGATAATGCATTGAGCTTTAGTATTTTAGGAGGAAAAAATGAAAATGCTTAAAATTGCAGTTTTAGGAAGTGTATTGTTGAGCTTTGCTTTTGGTGCAAAAGCCATTAGCGATACTGAATTGGGGCTAAGAAATGTGCCTTTGAATAATGAGGAAAAAGTCAAATTACAAGACTTTAAATACGGAGATAAAGCTCCAGGTGAGAGTAAGGTCTTTGATCGTGCTTATGAGAATGCACCACCGATGATCCCTCATGATGTGGAAGGATTGACAGACTTTACTCAAAACACAAATGCGTGTCTTGATTGCCACTCACCAGAGGTAGCAAAAGATATGGGTGCTTTGCCAGTGCCAAAGTCTCATCGCTATGATCTTAGAAATGCAAAAGCTATCACAGATGGAATCTCAGATAGCCGATGGAACTGCACTCAGTGCCACGCTCCTCAAGCACAACTCAAACCACTTGTAGGAAACAATTTCAAGCCTGAGTATCGCAACAAAAAGAGCAAAAACAATTCAAACCTTCTTGAAGTGATCAATGAGGGTGTGAAGTAATTGGCACTTTTAAGACGCCTAGCAAAAAGGGGGAGGCTACAAAATATGCCTTATGCGACCTCTGAACTCACAGAGGTTTGCCTAGGGTGCAAAAATCAAATCTGCTTAAGCCATTGTCCTGAGAACATTATCACTCTCAATCCTGATAATCTTCCTACACTTGATTTTTCAAGCAGTGGGTGTGTGTTTTGTGGAGAGTGTGTGAATGCGTGTTTTGAGCATAATGGTGAGCATTGTGGGTTTGATAGAGCAAGAGAGCAAACTCAAGTGGTGATGAAAATTTCCCCAAACTCCTGTCTAGCATGGAATAAGTCTATTTGCTACTCTTGTAAAGATGTTTGTCCCAAAGAAATCAAATATCTAGGAATGTTTTATCCTGAGATTCTCTCTTGCAATGGCTGTGGGCTGTGTTTATCTCGCTGTGCAAATGATGCAATCAGTGTGGAGGGGCGATGAGAGTGGAGGGGAATTTTGAGAAATTTTTCTCTCAATATCCAAAATATGAAGAAAAAATCAGAGAAAATCTAGCACAAGCCAATGAGTTTATCCAAACTCATCCTCACAAAATCAAAACCGTAAGAGGATATAAGTATCTTCACAAAACAATCTATGAATACAAAATCCCTCTAGATTCCCATCTTGACTGTCGAGTGGCTTATGTTTTTGTAGAGGGAGAGATTGTGTTTTTCTATATTTCTACAAATATTCTCAAAGTGTCTTTTAGCAAAGAAGTCTCAAAACTCAGTGGAGTGAGTAGAAGCTAAATAAAGAAAGGCAAGACTCTAGAATCCCAGTCATCCCTAGGGGG
>DXDJ01000060.1 GCA_019115525.1 Candidatus Helicobacter avistercoris
ATTGATCCCATCTCCTATCATTGCAATTTTCCTCCCCCTAGCTCTCAATCTCTCAATCACCTCTGCCTTTTGAATGGGAGAGTGGCGGAAGTAGGACTCCTTTATCCCTAGCTCTTTGGCGATTCTCTCTACTTCACTCTGAGAATCTCCACTTAAGATACACATTTTCAATCCTTGCTTTTGCAAAGAGCTAATCACTTCTTTGGCATAGGGTTTGAGGGAATCTTGGAGGAAAAAGACACTTTGAAGTTCATTTTCCACACTCCATGCAAACACACTTCCTTTGCATTCCATCTCAGGCACACTCACCCCCCCCTCTTTTAAAAACTCTAGACTTCCTCCTAGAAGTCTTTTGCCCTCGCAAAAAACCTCAAGTCCTTGATGAGCGTGGATGAATACTTGCTCTACCTCAAGAGTTGAGGGGGCATGGAGATAAGAGAGGATTCCCTTAGCGATTGGGTGGATGTTTTTTTGATTGAGGGCTTCAAGCAAAGCAGGGTCATAGTCGCAAAATTTTATCTCCTCTATCACACTAGGAGAGCCAAGAGTAAGCGTGCCTGTTTTATCAAAGCAGAGATAATCTACCTTTGCTAAACTTTCTAAAAACTTGCTTTGCTTAAAGAGTATACCCTCTTGATAAGCTCTACTCAAGCCTACAATACTTGAAATGGGCGTAGCAAGTGCCAATGCACAAGGACAGGCAATGATAATCACGCTGATTGCCACTCTTAGGGCTTCATTGAAAGGGTGATGCGTGCAAAGATAGAATGCAAAAGTGCAAAGTGCGATGAAAAGCACAAATTGGGAGAATCTTGCAGAGATTTTGTTTGCCAAAGCTTGAATGGCAGGTTTTTGAGCCGTAGCATTGGTAATGAGCTTGATAAGAGAATTTAGTGAGCTCTCTTCAAAGCTCTTTGTAGCAGTGTAAGTAATGCTTTGCATTAGGTTGATACTCCCTGAAGTGAGAAGTTCTCCCTTGCTCTTGCTAATAGGATTGCTCTCTCCGCTTAAGGCAACTTCATCTAGCAGAGCATTCTCACTCTCTAGCACTCCATCAATAACAATCCTCTCCCCTACAAGCACTTCAATCCTCTCCCCCACTTCCACTTCTTGAGGAGCGATTTCACAAATCCCTCCCTCTCTAAAAACCCTTAGACTTTGAGGGATTTGAGCATTGAGTGATTCTAAAATCTCTCCAGCAGAATTCTTGCTCTTTAGTTCCAAAAACTTTCCAATCATCACAAAAGTAAGGATCATACTCACAGACTCAAAGTAAGTTTCATCTCCGCTAAAACACGCATAAACTGAGTAAAAATAGGCAATCAAACTTCCAGAAAATACAAGCAAATCCATCCCCACAAATCCCCTTTTAAGCCCTGAGTATGCACTTTTGTAAAAAATACTGCCACTATAAAAAAGCACAGGGGTGCAGAGGATAAAAGAGGCGATATTAAGCAGGAGTGAATACTCTTTTGTAATCCCTTGAAAATATCCCGAGTATTGAGCGATGGCTAGCCACATAATGTTCATTGAGCAAAAGATCGCCACTGTGAGCTTGATGAAAAAATCTCTCTTTTCTTCTTTGCTCTTTGTATCCATTTGCTCCCCCACACTCACTCCATAGCCCAGACTTTCAATGAGTGCAACAATCTCGCTCACACTTAGTTTGCTCTCATCAAAGGTGATTTGTGCTTTGTGATTGGTGTAGTGGATGTGTGCTTCTATCACACCATCAAGTTTGTTTAGCATTGTTTCATTGAGCCAGATACACGCTGAGCAGTGAATATTATGGATAAGAAGTGTAAGCTGAGAATATCCTTCTTTTGTATTTGTGATGTATCTATCTTTGAAAGATTTGGATTGATAATAAGAGGAGGAGAAGCTTTGAGCTTCAAGTTTGGGTGTGAGAGTTGAGCCTTGGAGTTTGTCATAGAAGCTCTGGGCGTGGTTTTCTTTTAGAAGAAAATACACACTCTTGCATCCATTGCAACAAAAATAAACCTCTCTACCCTCATCTTCACAAATCTGCAAAGAATCTTGGGGGAAGTCATTTTGGCAATGGCTACATTTCACTCTCAATCCCTTGGGGGATTACTTGCTAATTGCGTGTTCAAATGGCACGCCTTGAATACCAGCTTTGGCTACATCTTCATTGTTTTGCATTACAGCTTTTGTGCTGAGTTTTTTATCTTTTGGTGTCAGAGTATAATCAGGACTATAAACCTCTCTCATGATCTTGAGTTTTTTTGCATTATCTTTCACACCAATCAATCGCTCATAAATCACGCTTGCCTTGTTGGCTGATTCTTCACCTAAGAAAGCAACAAGCAAAATTTTTACATCAGCATCTTTGAGCTTATTTTCTACCTCACCTAGTTCTTTTCTACATCCTGGACAGCGTGGATCTGAAACCATATAGATGGTTTTTTTAGGATTTTTGCTAGTAGATTTCAAAGAGATGTAGCGAGTTTGTTTGAGTGAAGAGAAAAATTTATCAAGCACCTTTGGATCAGGATCTTTAATCCCTTCAATCTTTTTGTAAGCATCTTGGATTAACACAACATCATCACTATTACTTGGGATCAAGACATTAGAAAGTCCCAAAATCATCTGTGCATCAGAAGTAACAAAAACAGGTATCTTTGTCTTACTCACACTATCTTCAAGCACAACAAATTTGATATTTGGTGTAGATTTGAGATCGTAGGATTGAGTAGCAACAATCTTTTGTCCAGTTTTTTCACTTACATACGCTGTAACCTTGTCTAAAAATGCTTTATCTGCAAATGCAAAGCTTGCAAGTGCAAAAATAAGAGTAAGTAGCTTTTTCATCTTCTTTCCTTTTTATAGAGTTTTCTCAATGAGAGTATTGAGGGTATTGCAGAAATCCTGAGCATTCCCCAAACTTCCACTCTCAAGTAGTTTTGCATTACCATACAAAAGCGTGATTGTGTTTTTAAGCTTCTCTTCATCTGTTGTTTCTTTTAGCTTTGTGATGATGGGATGAGTGATATTGAGCTCTAAGATTCTCTCTTGAGGCAAGCTCTGCCCCATTTGAGCCATCAAATTTGCCATCATAGGATTTTGAGCTTGAGTTAGCAAACAAAGTGGAGAATCCAAATCTTTGGAGAGCTTAAATTCGCTGATATTATCACTAATGCAAGATTTGAATTTCTCAATCAAGCCTTCAAACTCTTTTTTGATCTTTTCATCGATTTCTTCTTGCACCTCTTCTAGGGCTTCTTTGCTTGTAATGTCTTTGAGTGGAGTTTTGTCAAACTCACCTACACTTGGCATCACAAAGCCATCAATCTCATCACTCAAAAGAAGCACATCATAGCCCTTCTTGCTAAACTTCTCTAGTGTTGGAGAATTTTTGAGCACTTCAAGATTTTCACCCAAAAGGAAGTAAATACTCTTTTGATCTTTACTCATTGCCTCTTTGTATTCTTTTAGAGAGATTGTTTTTCCCTGTTTGTGAGAGTAGAATCTTAAAAGCTCCAAAATCTTTTCTTTGTTTTCAAAGTCTGCATAAAGCCCCTCTTTTAGGACATTGCCAAACTGGGAGTAAAACTCTTTGTATTTTTCCTCATCTTTAGCAAGTGTGGCAATCTCTCCTAAGATTTTCTTAGTAGAAGCAGATTTAATTGTTGAGAGGATTTTGTTTTGCTGGATAATCTCACGACTCACATTAAGAGGCAAATCCTCAGTATCGACGATCCCTCGAACAAATCGTAAGTATGAAGGAAGTAGTTCTTTGTCATCATCAGTGATGAAAACTCGCTTGACATAGAGCTTCACACCTGATTTGTAATCTACACGATAGAGATCAAAAGGAGCTTTGCTTGGGATATAAAAAAGTGTTGTGTATTCAAGTGTTCCCTCAACTTTTGTGTGAATCCACGCCATTGGATCGGAGTTATCATGTGCTAAGGATTTATAAAACTCTTTGTAATCTTCATCTTTTAGCTCAGTTTTGCTCATCTTCCAAAGAGCTTTTGCAGAGTTGATTTGCTCATTCTTTTCTTCTTTGATTTCCTCTTTTTTGCCATCTTTCTCTTCTGTTTTTATCTCTGTGTATTCCAAAAAGATGGGGAAAGCAATGTGATCGGAGTATTTATCGATGATACTCTTTAGCTCCCAGCGTGAAGCAAAGTTTTTGTCCTCTTCTTTTAGATAAAGAGTAATGTCTGTTCCATAGCCCTCTTTGGAGCACTCTGTGATTTCAAACTCTCCTTTGCCATCGCTCACCCACGCATAGGCTTTCTCCTCGCTGGCTTTTTTGCTCTGCACTACAATTTTGTCTGCCACCATAAAAGCTGAGTAAAACCCTACACCAAACTGACCAATAAGAGCAGAATCTTTTTTCTTGTCTCCACTTAGAGATTCAAGAAAGCTTTTTGTTCCTGATTTTGCGATTGTTCCAAGATGATTGATGAGATCTTCTTCATTCATCCCAATACCATTATCGCTAATAGTAATGCTTTCGTTTTCTTCAAATTTGATTGAGATTTTTGGAGAAAAACTTAGGGTTTTGTATTTGTCATCTGTGAGTGTGAGATAATTGAGTTTATCAAGAGCATCTGAAGCATTGCTGATAAGCTCTCGCAAGAAGATTTCTTTGTTTGAGTAAAGTGAGTGAATCATCAAATCAAGCAATTGATTGATTTGGGTTTGAAAAGTATGTTTTGCCATTGATTTTCCTTGTGTATTGATAATTTTCAAAGCTTAGGATTATATCAAAATGAGATTTAAGAGAAAGGGCTGTTGATTTATAAAACTCTTTTTGATTTTTTCTTGATTTTAGAAAAGTAAAGTTTATTTTTTCCCAAATGTTTTACCAAAATTACAGATTTAGTGTGTATTTTTGTAACATTTTTTATTTTTATATCCCAAAAATGTTTCATATCTGTTTTTAGCATTTACTTTTGATTTACAAAGAAAAAAACAAAAAATGCTCCTTTGTAGAAAGTGGAAAAATATTAAACATAAAGTTAATGCGATAGAAAGATTGAAATGATTGCATTGGCTTAATTCTTATTTTTCAAAGGAATAGCAATGAAGACATCAGCACTGAAGTTATTCTTGGGTGTCTGCTTTATCTTTTTGGGATTTGCCCAATAAATTTGTAGGGCCAAAAAAATGTGGTGAATGCCACCCAGCACAATACAAGGCTTGGGAGAGATCAAGACATGCAAAGGTTGTGCGATTCCCAAGTGAGCTAACTGAAATTGATGGAGATATGAAAAAACCACTTTATAACTCCAAAGCAACAGCACTACCTATGGGGATTGAAGCAAGCGATGTGTTCGTGATGATTGGGACTCCTAGAACAAAGTATGGATTTATTGATAGCTATCTTGTGAGAGGGACTTATCATGTTGAGAATGGAACACTCTCAAAACTCACAGGAAATCTAGTTGCAGGAGGAAACCAATTCTCAAGATTTTGGGCTGAGTTTTTAACACCTGAGAAAGCCAAGCAAATCGCTTCTTTTGTGCCAGGATTCCCAACAACAATGCCTAAGTTTGGTGGAAGCGGAAGCTATATTTGGGGGATCAACTCCTATGCTGCAACTTATAGAAAGAAAATGATTTTCCAACCTGCAAGTGCGTATTGTGAAACTTGCCATACTTTCAAATTTGACTTTAAAAGCAAAAAAGAGCTTTATAAGGCTTTAGGAAATGCAAAAGAGCTTCAAAAGCATGTTATCTCAAAAGGAATCTCTTGTGAGGAGTGCCACGGAGCAGGAGCTCACCTCTATGGTGCAAGAGGAGCAGGTATGCCTTCAAATTGTGAGAGATGTCACCAAAGATTTGTTTATAACCAAGAGGATGCAAAGCTCAATCCCAAAAAGCCATTTAACTCTTATTTCAAATCAGCCAATCCTGCTTGTGGGACTGAGGGAGCACAAATGTATAGCTCGGCTCATTATGATAAGGGAATTAGATGTAGCACTTGCCACGATCCTCATGAAGTCACATCAAATGACTGGAAAGATCCTTATACAAAAACAGCATTGAAAAAAACTTGTAAGGACTGCCACGCAACTCAAGCAAGTTTCTTCAAAAAGGGAGGAATCCACGCTAAAGATAACTGCACCTCTTGCCATATGCCAAATATGATGAGCTGTGAGGACTTCAAAGCCATTCAAAAGCCTGATTACGCAGGATTTGACAATGTGCGTGCAGCTCATATCTGGAATATTAAAGTAGATAAAACTGCAAAAACTCTCAATCCTCCAGCAGGAAAAGAGCGAAGTTCAGAGGTTAAGGGATGGAGCATTGCAAGAGATGAGGAAGGAAAGTTCTTTATTGATTTGATGTGGAGCTGTGGAAGAACAAGTGCGAGTGATATCAATCTTGTAGGACCAGGTGCTAGTGGATGCCATAGTGCAGTTCAATCTACATTGCCTAAGAAATTGCATTTCACAAATCAAGAGATGATCTATGACAAAGTTATGGAGTGGCAAACTCCAGTAAAAGAGGGATATGCAAAAATCATTGCAGGAATCAAAAAGATTGATAAGACTTTGGCAGATAAGCCAAAGCTTGCGGTTGAGAAAAAATCACAAGTCCTTCTTTTGACTAAAAAGGCTGAAGAGATTGCAGAAAAACTAGAAAAAGATGGTTCTTGGGGAGTGCATGGTCCAGCATATTCTAAGAAGATTATTGATGAGGCACTCACTTATGTGCAAGAAGCACAAAATCTATTGAAATAATCTGATACTGCCCTCCAATGGAGGGCTTGTGTTACAAGGAGAAGACTTTGAAAACAATATTATGTCGTTTGGTGTTCCTTGTGATGGCTTTGTTGCTCCCAACACATTTTGTAATTGCTAAGGGCAATGGTCAAATAGGAGCAATAGAGGGTGTCCCTACACTGAGCCTCTCTGAAGCAGAAAAACTCATGGGTAAGTCAGATGTTTATGTCTTTGACATCAACTCTGCAAAAGACAGACAAAACAATGGCTACATCCCCAAATCTATCTCAATCAATGCAGAGAATTGGGAATCTCAACTTCCCAAAGACAAAAATGCTACATTGATTTTTTATGGACTCAATCGTTTTGGTTATCAAGCCAGTCAGATTGCAGGATTGGCAATCCAAAAAGGATACAAAAACTCTTATGCTATGCTTGATGGGATTGAGGCTTGGATCACTTCTGGACGAGCAGTAGAGAAAGCTGAGATTGTCAAATGGGAAGAAGCGAAGCAAATCCTAGATTTTAAAGACACAATCCACTCAAGACTAACCTTTGAAGCAATTCCAGCATGTCGAGATTGCCACGCAGGAGATAATAAGGGGATCAAAGTTACAACAGCAGCTACAAAGGAGCTAATCACTCAAAAATGCTCTGAGTGCCATAAAAAAGCAAGAGAGCATTTTGATAAAAGTGTGCATAGTCTTGATTATGTAGATAAAGAAAAGAAAAGAGAGCAGATACTCAAAGAGCTTGAGGATTCTAAAAATGAAGGCAAACAGCCCATCCAAGCACCTACTCAAAGCTTGCATTGTGGAGATGTTGTAGAAAAAAACACAAAAGAAAAACCTCTATGCAATGACTGCCACTCTGTCCATATCACTCCTACTTTTAGTGGGATTTATTCTCAAAAACAAGTTGCTGGAGAGAAATGTGCAGAGTGTCATAAAGAGAAAGAGAAAAGCTTCCATCATACATTCCATGGAAAAGGAATGGCACTTAGCACACCAGGGGAAACTCCAAGTGTGGCTACTTGTTTTGACTGTCATGGAAAGCACAATATCTTACCCAGCAAAGATAGAAACTCTACACTTTCTATGATCAATCGAGTAGATACTTGTAAATCCTGTCATCCCAATGCAAACCAAAACTTTTCAGATTGGATTGCACACGCAGACTACACCAAAAAAGATGGTGGAAATGCTGCGTTATTTTATATGTATATTTTTATGACTTGTTTGGTTGTAGGGGTATTCCTCTTCTTTGGAGCTCATACATTCTTATGGTCAATCCGTCTTATTGCCTTTAGGCTCAAACATCCAAAAGAATGGAAAGAAGCACAAAAGATTATGCACTCTGACAAAGTAAAAATCAGAAGATTTAGCACATTGCACAGAATCCAACATTTCTTTATGGCTTCAAGTTTCTTAGGTCTTTCATTCTCAGGATTACCTCAAAAGTTCTATGACTCAGCTTGGGCTAAAACAATGATTGATTGGATGGGTGGAGATATTACCAATGCAACAAGAATCCACCATATCTCAGCCATTATTATGTTTGCAGTCTTCTTCTCTCATCTTGCAGAAATTTTCATCCTTAATTGGAAGAGAAGAGATAGTGTAAGAAATCCTCAAACAGGCAAAATCGAAATCAAACGAGTTCTTAAAGCACTCTTTGGACCTGATTCTTTGATGCCAAATATGCAGGATTTAAGAGATATGAAAGCTCACTTCAAGTGGTTCTTTGGTAAAGGTCCTCGCCCACAATTTGATCGATGGACTTACTGGGAGAAGTTTGATTATCTTGCAGTATTCTGGGGTATGTTTGTTATCGGACTTTCAGGACTTGTCTTGTGGTTCCCAACATTCTTTGCCACTTTCTTGCCAGGATGGGCGATCAATGCTGCTACACTTGTACATTCTGATGAAGCCTTGCTTGCAACAGGATTTATCTTTGCAATCCACTTCTTCAACACACACTTTAGAGCCGATCGCTTCCCGATGGACACTGTGATTTTCTCAGGAATTGTGAGCGAAGAGGAAGTGAAGTATGAAAGAAGACAATGGTATGACAGACTTAAAGAAAGTGGAAAATTAGAGCAACTCTATGACAAAGATTCTAAATTTGCCTCTTATAAGTGGCTAGCAAAAACTGCTGGATTTATTATGCTCTTCTTGGGGCTTACATTCTTGTTCTTGATGATTTATGATTTTATTGAGAAAATATTCTAAGAACCTTAGCCTCCTCTTGGGCTAGGGGTATAAAGGGAATTTATGAAGTTTAAACAGGTTTTTTTGTTTTTGGCATTTTTATTCTTGGTTGGGTGCAAAAGTGAAAAACCCGATTTAAGCATCATCTCTAATGGAACTGCTTCAAGCAAAGAAGCTAAAGAGGCTCATGAAAATATTGATAAAAACTCTTACTCCGAGATTTTGCCTTATCTCAAAGACAATGCACTTATTGAGAGTGATGGGAGCAAGGGGGTATTGCTGATGTTTGGGAGCAATAACTGCAAATATTGCGATAAGCTCAAGGAAGAGATTGTAAGAAGCAAAATGCTTCAAGAACTTCTCAAAAATAATTTTTGCTCTTATTACATCAATACAAGCTACAAAAAAGTTCATCGCTTTTTCTCCAAAAATCTTGATACACAAGAGCTTGGAAGATTCTATGCTATTCGCTCAACCCCAACGCTTATTTTTCTCAATCCTCAAGGAGAGATGATATTTGAGATTGTAGGTTTTATGGGAGGAAAAAAACTTGAACTTGCCCTAGAGTATATTTCTCAAAACCCAAATCTCTCCGAAGCTCAAATCTCTGAAAACCTCTACAATCTTTTTGCTCAAAAATCTTTACTCTAGGAGAAAACTTGAAAGTATTTAAAATCTTTTTTTCAATGAAAGTAACTCTTGTTTTGCTTTTTGCTTATGCTTTGAGTTGTGGGATTGCCACTTGGCTAGAGAATGATTTTGGAGTAGAGTATGCAAAGGCTGTGATTTATGGGGCTTTTTGGTTTGATATTTTGCACTTTCTTCTTACGCTCAATCTTTTGGGGATTGTGCTATTTTCTAGAATGTGGAGCAGAGGAAAAAAGGCGAGCTTTTTACTGCATTGCTCTTTTTTGCTTATTGTATTGGGAGCTGGGATCACACGATACTTTGGGGTAGAGGGGGAATGCATATTAGAGAGGGGGAGAGTAGCAATCTTGTTGTCTCAACAGAAAAATACCTCACTCTCTTTGATAAGAGCAATGGAGGAGAGATTAGCTTTCCAGTCCTCTTCACTCCCAAACTTCAAAAAGACTTTTTTCAAAATTTTTCCCTTAATGGCAAAAACCTTACACTCAAATCCTTACACTATATCCCCCTAGAAGAATCAGAGTATTCTGCTCCGATTCTAAAGGTAGAGTTAAGTGATGGAGAGCAAAGCAGAACAATCTTGCTTATAGAAAATTATGCAATAGAAAATATCGCCTCATTTGAGCTAGGAGATCGCACTTATGCACTCAGCTGGGGGCCAAAGTTTATCACCCTACCTTTTTCAATCAAGCTTGATGATTTTGTCCTCACACGATATGCTGGATCAATGAGTCCTTCTTCTTTTGAATCCATTGTGCAAGTGGAGGATGGGGGAGTGAGTAAGCCCTATAAAATTTTTATGAATAATGTGCTTGATTATGGAGGTTATCGCTTTTTCCAAAGCTCTTATGATGAAGATGAGTTAGGCACAATCCTCTCTGTCAATAAATATCCTGGGAAATATCCCACTTATGCAGGATATACCCTCCTCATCCTTGCTTCGCTTTGGCTACTTATCGCTCCAAACTCACGCCTTGCACTTCTAAGAAAATATCTCAAAGCTCATAGCCATATCGCAGGAGCCTTGCTTCTTTTGTGTTTTGCTCCAATTTATGCACAAGATGCGGAGCGGATTGTGAATCTTGTAGAAAAAATACAAACAAACTCAAAAGAGCACACTCGAGCTTTCTCTACTCTTTTAGTTCAGGATTTTGGCGGAAGAGTGAAGCCTATGGATACTATGGCAATGGACTTTATACACAAAATGACCAAGAAAAATGTCCTCTTAGGGATGGATTATAATCAAGTGATTTTATGGATGCTTATCTTCCCTGATGAATTTAGAGCTATCAAAATGTTTCCAATCAAATCCCCTAAACTCAAGGACGCTCTCTCAATCCCGCAAAGCGAAAAACTTCTTGCCTTTAGTGATGTTTTTGATGAGAATGGATATAAACTTGCAAACTACATTCAAGAAGCCAATCGCAAAAAACCAGCAGAAAGAGATACATTTGACAAAGAGGTTTTGGCTTTGGATGAAAGAATTAATGTGGCCTACAATGTGTATAGTGGGGAGTTTTTAAGAATCTTTCCTAAGAGTCAAACCCAAAAATGGTTCCCTCCCAGCCAAGAACTTACAAAACAAGCACAGATTGCATTTATTGGATATTTCCAAGGACTAAGAGAAGGGATAGAACAAAATATCTGGGAAGATGCAGATGTGTGGCTTGATTCAATCAAGGCTTATCAGAAACAATATGGAAGCTCTCTTTTCCCTTCGCCTCAAAAAATCTCTCTTGAGATTTGGCTCAATCATTTCAACGCCTTTTACTATCTAATCTTTATTTATTTATTTTTGGGATTTGCTCTTTTGTTTGTCGCTCTCTACAGCATCGTCTTTAAACCCCTACCAAAGCTAAGCAAGGGCTTATATGTCCTTATTGTTCTTGGTAGTGTACTTGAAAGTTTTGCACTTTTAGTGCGATGGTATGTAGGAGATCATGCCCCTTGGAGTAATGCGTATGAGAGTATGATTTTTATCTCTTGGGCAAGTGTGGTTGCTGGAGTAGCATTTTTCCCTCGCTCCTCACTCACCCAATCTATGGCTTCATTGCTCTCAGGTATCGTGCTTTTTGTAGCAAACCTAGGCTTTATGGATCCTCAGATTACCAATCTTGTGCCTGTTTTAAAATCCTATTGGCTCAATATCCATGTCTTTGTCATAACGGCTAGCTATGGCTTTTTGGGGCTTTCAATGATGCTAGGACTTATGAGCTTGGTGCTTTTTGTCTTCAGAGAGAAAAAGGAGAGTATCAATCAAAGTCTTTTAAACCTGCATTGCATCAATGAGATTTCTATGATTATTGGACTTTTGATGCTAACTGCTGGAAATTTTCTAGGAGGGGTGTGGGCTAATGAATCTTGGGGAAGGTATTGGGGATGGGATCCAAAAGAGACTTGGGCTTTGATTTCAATCGTGATTTATACTATTGTATTGCACCTAAGATTTATCCCTAGACTTAATTCTCCTTATGTCTTTGCTGTGGCAAGTGTTTGGGGATTTTATAGCATTTTGATGACTTATTTTGGAGTGAATTACCATCTTTCAGGAATGCACTCTTATGCAAGTGGGGATAGTCTGCCTATCCCTTCATTCCTTTGGTATTGCTTGGCTTTGAGCGTAGTTTTGCCATTGCTTGCATTCCCCAAAAGAGGGCTAAAATCTCCAAAACTGCATCAGTGATTCTAAAAAGTAAAAAAAAGGTGGAGGGGATAAAAAATTAATCAAAAATTCTAAAAATTTATTTTTTATTTTCCATTTTTTGATGTTGGATAACTTTTATTTATACTATTTCCTTAATAGATCTTGTTACTTTTTTTTAGTTTTTCATTCTTATAATTCCTCAAAAACAAAGGATGGTTTGCAATGAACCCAAAAAAGTATCATTTTGATGAGTATGAAAGTAATCTTGAAAATATTCGCTACTGCAAAAAAGAACTTGACAATGATTTTCATTCTTTTGCAGAAAGAAGAGTGAGAGAACATATAAAACGACTGGATTGTGAGCATTATGCACAATCGCTTTTTCTAGAAAATCTCAACTATTATATAGATGATATCCAAAGCCTATCTAATGTGATTGGGCAACTCAGCGGATACTATTGTGGAATCTCTCTTAAAAAATTGAAATTCAATCTTAGTGCTCATCATATCCTTGTAGAAGAAACTCCTGCTCAAACACAAAACTACCAATACTCTCCTATTCGTGGGGCTTGTCATTATCATCCTTATGTTCCAATCATTATCCTAGATGGGGGAGATATAGAGAAAGGAAAGATTTTTACTCTGTTTTATTTTTTGGTTTCTTTGCTTGTAGAACATCAATTTGTAGGAAAAAAGATTGGCAAAGAAAAATTCCAAAAATTTTCTTCAGAGTTTTGGTGCAATATGGTTGCTGGAGAATTTCTCATCCCCAAAGATGAATTTGATCGTCAGTGGGAGATTCATCAAGAATATGAAAATGAAGAAATTTTTCTAAAACTTGCAGAATTTTTCAATGTATCTCGCCCAGCAATCATTGTCAAAGCTCGTTTCACACAAAAAATCTCTCAAGAAGCCTATGAGGAGTATTACAAGAAATACAATCTTGCACAAAGAACTTGCTCATCTCTTCTAGCTCCACCCAAAAAGGCTTTTGATGATGAAGAAATGTTTAATGAAGAAAAGGGAAGACTCTATCTCTTGTTGGGGAAAATCTTGCTAGAAAATTTTAAGAGTTCAAAATCTCTCAAAATCTGCCAAAAAGTGCAGGGGTTGATTGAGGAGATGTTCAAACCAAGTTTTAAAGAGATGGAGAGGAGAGGGTAGAGAGTAGTGAGAGAATAAGCTTTTGATTTTGCTTATTGTTGAGGGTTTGATGAGCCTTATATGAAGCAAGTTTGCAAGCATTGATTTGCTCAATGCTTAGACTTTGAAGTATTTTTGCCATAGAGGTAATTTCAAAATCTTCACTCACTACCCCCACTCCCCGCTCTTTCACAATCGGCACAAGATCTGTATTTGGCGTAATCGCAAGACAAAGCGAAGAGCCGATGTATTCAAAGAATTTATTGGGGATTGTGCAGAGAAGATTATAAGTATTAGGAGGCATAAAATAAAGTCCAATATCATAAGAATTTCCAAAAGGAATGATTTGAGAAAATGGTACTGGGGGAAGGAGAGAGATTTTGACTCCTTTGTTTTGAGCTTTATGAATAAGAGAGAAGATTTTCTCTCTATATTTTTTCTCTCCACTCACCAAAATCAAATCCAAAGAAAAATGAGCAGGTAGAAGTTCTGCAAGTGCAATAAGCTTATCAATCCCTCGATTGCTAGAGAGAGAGCCATGATAGAGGATTTTGATATTTGATGGATCACAAGGCTTTGGGGGAAGATCGTAGTGATAAGGAAGAGAGAGATAAAGATAAGGAGAGATAGCAAACTCATTGGCATATCTTTGCACAAAGCTTGGAGAAACACTCAAAACAGCCTTGCATTGGGGTAAATAAGTCTTGCACAAAAAGCGATTGAATCTCTGAAAAAGGATTTTCCATCTTAGATTGGAAGTGAGCCAAAGAGGAAAATATTCTTGTGCATCAAAGATGATTTTTGCATTCTTTTTGTATTTGAGTGCGATAGGAAGAAGAGGTAAATCAAAACAAATAATAAAATCAAATTCCCTCTCTTGCAAGAATGGAACAATCTCAAGACGATTTTTTGTCCATATTAGCCTCTCCCATTTATGAAGCAAAACATCAAAATAAAGTCTAAACTCTTCAAGCTTTGTGCGTTTGGTATAAGAGGAGAAGCTAAAAGTCTCCACCCCCTCAATCTCTCCACTCCCTATCCCCATCGCATATAGTTCATAGCTTCCTCTAAGGCACTCTATCATTCTCCTTGGGCGAGGATTGCTTGCAGGGTTTGAGGCAGTGAGAATTAAAAGCTTTTGCATAAAGATTGTAAGAATCCAATCATTGTATCCACCCCTAATTCTTCTCTTTTTTGGTTATAGCGAGAAAGTCCTCCTAAAATATCATCGATGAGTGCTTGCTTTTGCTCCATATCCAAGGAGAGCAAATGTAGGGCTTTTTGGTAATAATCTTCTTCATCCACCGCCATTGTGATCCACTCTTTTTTCACCCTTGAAGGATCTTTAACAAGCACAAGCGAGAGTTTGCCTTTGGCGACATACTCGATTCGACTCTCCCCCTGCTCCATTGGGAAACTATCTGGCCAAAAGTCAATAAGATGTCCAAAAATTACATTATTGACATACCCACAGAAGAAAAATCTCTCTTGCATAAAACTTTCATATTCCTCTCCTAGAATATCTTGAAGTTTTTGCTTGATTTCTCCTGTATTTCCACTCCCACAGGCTAGATAGATTGTGTTTGGAAATTCTTTCATAATCCTCACTAGCATACAGAGATAAGGCAAGCTATCAATCTTTGTAAGTCGCCCAATTGTTCCTAGAATAAGCTTATCTTTGGGGAGTTTCTGTCGATAAGAGGCAATAACTTCAGAAGAAATGGGAGGGTTGTAAAAAGAGTTATCCATCACCACTGGAATCCCCACAAACTCATAGCCCTCACGCTTTAAAGAAGTTTCATTGCCACAGATATGTGTTAGTCTGCCATCAAGCTCTGCTACATTATAGACAAAGTTCCCATGCGACCAAAAGATTTGTTTTTTTGCCACTCTTGAAGCGATGAGAAAATCGCTAATCCCATAGCCATTGTTTGGAGAGAGCAGGATTTGGACATTATCTCTTATCATCATTTCACGCAAGAGCATTGCCTTTTGTAAGTGAGAGTTATAAAACCCCCTTTGATTGCAGTAGGGTGCAACATCACAAATCTCAATCCCTAAATCCTGATAGCTTTGCATTGCACTTGGGCTATTCTCACTTTTTTCCAACAAACTCATTAGATAGATTTTAATCGTGTATTTTTTGCTAAATTCTGCATTGGCAAGAAGTTGTTTTAAAAAACTATATTCGACTTTATAAGGAGAGTTTTCTACGATTCTGTCTCTTAGAAGTGCGATTGTGATCTTTCCCTCGCTTTTTTCTTGAACCTGTGGAAGAGATTGAGAGAGGGCAAATGAAGCATAATGCTTTGAGGCAACCTCATCAATTTCTTTGCTAAATTCTCTCCATTGCTCTTGGGAAGAAAAACTATTCCCGCACATGTGATAAATAAAAAACTGCATATACACTGCATGATCCATACTTTCTACACTACCATCTCTTAGATAGTGATAAAACAGCTCTCTCCAAAGTGGATATAGGCTTAGCCAAGAGCGGTGATTGAAAAAACTTGAAACATTCCAGAAGCAATGAAGTTGCCAATTAAGAATACTGCGTGCAGTTTGCAAGGGAAGTGAGCAGTAATACTCTACTTTTAAAATCTCAGAAATTGCTTCCAAAAAAACTTCCATTGAGATTTTCATCTTTGGAAAATATTCTCTAATAAATTCTGCACAAGCTCCTGAAGTGCTTGAGTGAATACCTAGGTGAGAGATTCCTTGGATATAGGTTTTTATTGCCTCATCGCACTTTGCATCAAGAATAAGACAAAGCACTTCAAGCTCTAAGAGCATTTGATTTTCAAAATCCCCCAATCCTTGAGCCAAAAAATGACTTTTTGCTGTCTGAATAAAGCTTTGTAATCCCTCTTCTTGGGAAATTCTACCTTGCAATGGGTAGAAGAGCAGATAAAGTAGAAGATACTCTGTATTTCCTACATCTCCATTTTTTAGAACATTTTGCAAAATATTCTCACGCAAAGAAAGGGCAAAAGCCTCATATCCCTTGCGATCTTTTTCATAGGATTCTTGCATTTGCTCAAGTGTGCAAGATTTGAGAGTTTGTAGATATTTTTGGATTTCACTTTTCATTTTTTCTACTCCTATCAAGTAACCACAAATAGCCTAGATTAACTTGAGGTGCATAGGTTTTTATCTTTGCCTTAAGATAGCCATTACCCTCAATTACAGCACTCACTTCACCCACAGGGATATTTTCAAAAAAGATTTGATCCATTCCATTTGTTTTGACTTTATCTCCTATCTTGATCTTGCTCCCCATAGGAATATAATCCACCTCAATTCCTTCATCTGTTTTTCTAAAAATACCTGATACCTTATCCTCGCCAACATAAACACCATAAGTACAGAGAGGATCACCATTGAGCAATCCCATCAATCTTCCATTCTCCAAAACTTTAGCAATCCCTATCACTGCACCATCCAAGACAAGCCCATAGATCTCCCCCTCTTTTACCATCTCATAGCCACTAAGCCATAACCTTTCATAATTCCCCACCTCATAATAAGAAATTGCCCTTACAGGAATGATGTCTGTAAGCTCTAGAGTAGGCATATTAAAAAACATCATAAGACGATAAAGCTCTTCTTGAAGTTGAATGTTTTGTAGCTTAATTTTTTGCATTTCTTTGACTTGATTGGAGAGGTTTTGGATATTTTGAGCTTGATTGAAATATTTCAAATAGGCCTCTTCTCCCCATTTCTTCAAATCAAAAACATTATTTTTGACTTCATCACCCAAAGAGAGAATCCCCTCTCTTAAGCCATGATCAAGCTTGAAAAAGATTGTAATAGCAACAAATAAAAAAACAAGGACAAAGAAGGGTTTGATCCTCATTGCTCAAAGCTTAATTGCTCCAAGAGATCCATTTCTTCCATTGCTCGACTTGTTCCTTTTGCAACACAAAGCAATGGCTCTTCTGCAACATACACAGGGAGTTTGACAAGCTCTGAGAGGTATTTGTCAAGCCCACGAATAAGTGCTCCTCCTCCTGTTAGAACTACACCATTTTCTACAATATCTCCTGCTAAATCTGGTGGCATTGATTCCAATACGCTTTTGAGTGCATTTCCGATTTCTTTTAGTTGAGATTTGATCGCTTCTCTTACATCTTCACTTGTTAACTCAATAGTATTAAGCAGTCCGCTTACTTGATCCTTTCCTTTAACTTGCATTTTTAGAGGCTGATCCAAAGAAATGGCTGCACCAATTTCGATTTTGATTTCCTCTCCTGTTCTCTCACCAATATAGAGATTGTAGTTTGCTCTCACATAATCTACAATCGCGCTATCTAGCTTATCTCCTGCTACTCTAAGAGATTTTGCAATCACAAGCCCACCTAGAGAAATCACACCAATCTCTGTTGTTCCTCCACCAATATCTACAACCAAACTTCCTTGAGGTTCACGCACAGGAAGCCCAGCCCCTATTGCTGCTGCCATTGGCTCTTCGATTAAGAATACTTCTCTAGCCCCTGCACTCATGGCTGATTCTCTAACAGCCTTTCGCTCAACTCCAGTTAGCCCATAAGGCACACAGACCATAATCCTTGGACGCATTAGAGATTTTCTCTTGTGAGCTTTCTCCACAAAATAGCGGATCATCTTCTCAGTCATATCAAAATCTGCAATCACTCCATCTTTCATTGGGCGAATTGCATAAATACTTCCTGGAGTTTTTCCTACCATTTCTTTTGCAGAATTTCCCACAGCCAAAAGCTTTCCTCTAGCTCCATAACGATCATTTTGCACTGCAATAATTGAAGGCTCATTGATGATGATTCCTTGTCCCTTGGCAGAAACAACGGTATTTGCAGTTCCCAAATCTATGGCTATATCATGGGAAAAAATCCCAATAAAGCGATCAAGTATCATTTGTTTCCTCCTTGTTTTTTTTGAATATCCGAATCTTTGATTGTGATGGTTTTGCCATTGAGTGAGGGAAGATCAAACATTAAAGGATTTAAAACCTCCTCAAGTATGCTTCTTAGTCCTCTAGCTCCTGTTTTTCTTGTAATTGCGAGTTTGGCAATCTCATCTAATGCACCTTTTTCAAACTCTAGCTTCACTCCATCCATACCAAAAAGCTTTTGGTATTGCTTGATTAATGAGTTTTTAGGTTTTGTTAGGATCTCTACCATTGCTTCTTGTGTGATCTCATCAAGCGTAGTGATCACGGGCAATCGCCCAATAAGCTCAGGAATGAGTCCATAAGAAACCAAATCCTCAGGCTCTACAAAATGCAAAACATAGCTATCATCTTTGTTATTTTTCTCTTGATTAAATCCTAGAGTATTGCCTCCTAGTCGGCGTTTGATAATCTCTTGAAGTCCATCAAATGCTCCACCACACAAAAAGAGAATATTGCTTGTATCAATTTGGATAAATTCTTGATGAGGGTGTTTTCTCCCTCCCTTTGGTGGGATATTAACCAAACTTCCTTCAATAATCTTTAATAAGGCTTGTTGCACCCCCTCACCAGAAACATCTCTTGTGATACTTCGATTTTCAGATAGGCGTGAAATCTTATCCACCTCATCGATAAATACGATTCCTTTTTGAGCCCTTTCTACATCACCATCAGAGGCTTGAAGAAGTCGAGTAAGGATATTTTCCACATCCTCCCCCACATATCCTGCTTCTGTCAGAGATGTAGCATCTGAGATAGCAATAGGCACACCCAAAGTCTTAGCCAAAGTTTGAGCCATTAGAGTTTTTCCACTTCCTGTTGGTCCGATAAAAAGCACATTGCTTTTGCTTATCTCAACATCTTCAAACTCCCCCTTATAATCCCCTCTAAAGATTCTCTTGTAGTGATTATATACGGCTACGCTTAGGGTTTTTTTGGCTTCATCTTGCCCAATCACATATTCATCTAATGCATCTTTTAGCTCTTTGGGAGTAGGTAAGGCCATTTCTTGTGCATTCATTTCTTCAAAAAGAGGGGAATTCTCTTCAATATCTACAAGACGATTGATTGCAGAAATACAATGCATACAGATGCCTACATCTTCTCCTGAGATTTCACTATCACTTTTTATGAGCATTTCTTCAGGATAATTTTTTCCACAAAAACTACACTTATTCACTAATACTTCCTTTTTTGAGTGGGATTCCACGCGTTGAGTTCAAAATAAAATTGCAAATGTTTTGCGTATGAGGATTGTTTGGATTTTTTTCTAATTCACTTTGAGCTAGCTCTTTGATAGGAGCAGAGCGTGAGAGTAAAATCTTATAGAGTGCAGAGATACTATCTACTTCCTCATGAGAAAAAAGCAATCTCATTCTATGGCGATTAAGCCCACGGATAACTGCACGATTTCCCTCAGCCATACAATATGGAGGGATATCTTGAGAGAGTGCTGAAGCTCCTGCAACCATTGCACCATCACCGACTTTACAGAATTGATGGATGGGTGTCAGTCCTCCAACATTGACATAATTTCCTAGTTCAATATGCCCTGCAAGAGTAGCACCATTTGCCAAAATACAGCTATTGCCAATAATGCAATCATGGGCTACATGTACATACGCCATCAGCAAATTACCATTGCCAATTTTTGTTACTCCCCCTCCGCCTTCAGTTCCAGGATTGAGTGTGGTGAATTCTCGGATAAGGTTATTATCTCCGATGATTAGCTCAGTTTTTTCTCCTGCAAATTTGAGATCTTGCGGTGGGATTCCCACTGCTGCATAAGAGAAAATCTTATTATTTTTTCCAATCTTTGTATACCCTTCGATACAAGCGTGATGAGCGACTTTGCTTCCCTCGCCAATTTCTACATTTTCTCCGATGATGCAATACTCACCAATCTCTACATTCTCCCCAATCTTTGCACCCTCAGCGATTATTGCTGTTTTTGCAATCTTTGCACTTGGAGCAATCATCTTATTTCTCCACATCAGCAATCATAGCTTTTAGCTCGGCTTCGCAGACGAGTTTATCCTCTACATAAGCCTTAGCTTCCATTTGCCAAACTGCTCCTTTGTTTTTAATCACGCTTACCTTATACACAAGCTTATCTCCTGGCACAACAGGGGTTCTAAACTTCACACGATCAATTGTCATAAAATAAACGATTTTATTTTCTGCAATAGAGTAATCATCTCCAAACATACTCATAAATGCCAAAAGCCCCCCTGCTTGAGCCATTCCCTCAATCATCATTACACCTGGATAAATGGGTTGCTTTGGAAAATGTCCTAAAAAGACTTCTTCATTGATTGTGACATTTTTGTAAGCCTCAATGCTCTCATTAGGCTTAAGCTCTACAACGCGATCTACAAGTAGCATCGGATAGCGGTGTGGCAAGATTTTTTTAATAATATTGACATCCATCATATTTTCTTTTCCTCTTGTGATAAAGCTTTATATTTCATAAACCAATCATTTTACCAAAACTATACTTCTAACACTTCAAAAACTGCTTCTTCTTGGAAAATGCTCTCTATATTTACCCTTGCATCTTCTTCAAACTCTCTCTCAACCACAAAAATAGGATTGAGCGATTGTGGGAATCCAATGCTCTCCCTTAGCTTTAGCTCAAGTGCATAAGGGGGAGGGGAGCAAAGAAGCTCATCTAAGCTTACATACTCTAAGCCCAAAATCTCATTGTAAGCCTTGAGGGTGAGAAGCAAAGTATCATCTCTTTTGCTAAATCCCACTTTGCCCTCAGTAAGTGGGAAGCTTTTGGGAGAAAGCCAAGAGAGTGAGCCAAGTCGAATGTTTTTCTTGCTTTGAGAATGCGTGATAATATGGCTTTTGACACACTCTCCAAAGACTTCAAGTCTAGCATTCAAACACCGCCAAATGAGTTGCTTTTGCTGGATTAAGACATAGGGTTTTCCCTCTTGTTCTAATCTATCTCTTTTGCTAAAAACCTCATTGCGATACTCTATGCTTCCTTTCATCACCTGCTGATGAGTAGGAGAGATAAACTCAAAGGGGAATCTGCCTTGTTTTTCTCTCTGCTTTTGGAGTGCAAATTTGCATCCACAATAATTTTGGCGATAGAGATTATCTTTTTTGCTAAGCTCATTTTGTCTTTGCGTTCCACCTTGACTTCTTACATCAATCTTGACAAAATCTAGTCCAAAATCTTGAGCGATTTTTTCCCCTTGAGAGAAGAGAATATCTTGAGTTTTCATCGGTGAAGAGAGCAGGGTAGTTGTGAAAACTTTCTCTCCTAGTTTTTTAGCAAGTTTAGCACTCTCTATCAATCGCACATCAAAGCAGACATTACACCTTGCTCCCTTTTCTGGCTCATTTTCTAACCCCCTAACTTCCTCGCTCCATACTTCATCATCATATTTCCCCTCAATGAGTTCAACACCTAGCATTTCACAGCTTCGCTTCACATCAAGCAATCTTAGATCATGCTCTGAGCGTGGATGAATATTGGGATTATAGAAAAAACCTATCATTTTTTCATCAGGATAAATCTTTTTGAGCTCACTGAGAAAATAATGGCTATCTACACTGCAACAAATATGCACTAGCATTCTCTATCCTTATTTGAAATATTTCAAAAACATTGTTCCACCCACCGCAACAACCACAGCCAAAATCACAAGCAAAATCACATCGACGATTTCCATATTAAATTCCTTTTGTTTCACATGAAACATTTCTTCTCTTTTCTTTTTCTCTAAGCTGTCCGCACGCCGCTGAAATATCTAGTCCCTTTGATTCTCTAATCGTGCAGAGCAAACCTCTTTGAATCAAATAATCTGCAAAGGCTTTGACTTTTTGCATCTCAGGTCGCTCAAACTCACTCTCCTCATGAGGGTTGAATAAAATCAAATTGACTTTGGATTTGATCCCCTCAAGAAGTTTAAGAAGTTTTTTTGCACTTGCTAAATCATCGTTGAGATCTTTTATCACAAGATATTCAAACATCACTTTTTTTCTTGTATCTACAGGAAAAGCTCTCACCGCATCAAGCACTACTTGAATATTGTAAGCCTTATTCATTGGAATGAGTTTAGATCTCAGCTCATCATCCACAGCGTGAAGTGAAATAGCAAGTTGCACGCCTAAATCCATTTCTCCTAGCTTTTTAATCTTTGGGGCGATTCCACTTGTAGAAATCGTTTGGCGTCGTGCCGAGATAGAAAGTCCATTGAGTTCAGAGATGATTGAAATGGCTTTTGAAACATTTTCAAGATTGTCTAGTGGTTCTCCCATTCCCATATAAACGATATTTACTCGCTTCTCAGGAGCTAGAGCATTATCTTTTTTCAGTCTTACAACTTGCTCGACAATCTCTCCTGCACTCAGATTCCTCACAAATCCCCCTTTGGCAGTGGAGCAAAACGCACACCCCACCTTACATCCCACTTGAGAAGATAGACAAAAAGTGTATTTCTCTCCCTCAATAATCTTGCCATTTTCATCAATCTTTTTATCTCGCATTTTGATAAAAACGCTCTCAAAACTTAGACCCTCTTTTGTCCGAAATAGATATTTTCTGCTTCCATCTACGCTATTTTCAACAGTAGCAATTGTGAGATTTTCCGCACTAAAATTCTCACTCAACTCAACTTGTAAGGCTTTGGGGAGGTTTTGCATTTTGGAAAAATCCTCCTCATATCTCACATAAAGCCAGTGATAAATTTGCTTTGCTCGAAAGCTAGGAGAAAACATCCCCTCTAGCTCTTTGAGAGTGTAATCAAAGATATTTTTTTTCATTTTGGAATACTCTTTTATGGGTTTTGGAATAAAGGGGGATTTTAGCAAAAGTTTTGATTCCTATTTCCTTTGTTGTTTTGGATTTTTGGTTTTGCTTTTACTTTAGCCCAAAGAAAAAGGTTTATCCCCTCCCCGCTCCCCTTAACCCAAAAAGAAAGTGATTGCCCTTTTCTTTTTGCAAATAAGGGGAGAGCCTCGCTATATCTTGCTCTTGAATTTTTGAGGGATAAGGCACTACTGCCTTATCTATTTCCTCAAAAACTTCACTACGAGCAAGGCGAGAAGTAGAAAAATACAGATTTTTTTTGAGAAATTTTCGTTTTTTAAGCTTCTTTTAAGCGGGGGGGGGGGGGG
>DXDJ01000061.1 GCA_019115525.1 Candidatus Helicobacter avistercoris
GAAACAACATTGAGTGTGCGATCAAAGAGATAAAGCACGATAAAAGTTCCAAAGGTGCTAAGAGGAATCACAAATGCGACGATAAGCACTGAGCTAATCTCTCTTAAAAAGAGAAGCAAAATAAGACAGGAAAAAAGGATTCCATAGAGTAAGTTTTCTTTCACAAGTGCGATGGCTTCTAGGATGTAACCCTCCTGATCTCTACTCCACTGCAAACTCAAACCCTCTGGTTTTAAAAGTGTTTCATTGAGTTTTTTTACCTCTTCTCTAACAGCCTCTGTCAGCTCTAGCACACTTGCATTAAGACTTGGATGAATACGCACAGAAATAGCATCTTCATTGTTATGGAAGCTATATACTTGCGTTTTTGCAAAACCCTCTTTGACTTCTGCTAAATCCCTTAGCAATATATTTCTTCCCCTCTCACTTTTGATCACTACATTATAAATATCCTCAATATTTGCAAACTTAGAATTTACGCGTATTCTATAAGCTCTAGAGCTATAATCAAGTATCCCTGCTGAAGTGTTTTTGTTGGTTTTTGAAATTGCTGTGATTACTTCATTGATGGTGATATTGTTGTAGGCTAGAAGTTTGGTATCAAGTAGGATTTGCATCTGCTCATCTCTTCCGCCCCACACACTCACCTCACCCACTCCTTTCACACGCTCCAAAAGTGGCACGACATCATTGAGGAAAAACACACGCTTATCCTCAACAGACTGCTTGGGATTGAGAGAATGCAAGAAGAGATAAATACTGGGCGGCACACTCTCCCCACTGGCTTTGATAATAGGACGATCCACACTCTCAGGATAAGAGCGGATTTCTCCCAGTTTTTGAGAAATGTCTAGCAAGATCGTATCAAGATTCTCCCCCTCTGCAAACTCCAGCGTAATACTCCCCCTCCCCTCTCTTGCAATAGAAGTCATCACTTGCAAGCCACTCAGGCTTTTTAGAGCTTTCTCCTGCGGAGTGATAATCTCAGCTTCTACCTCATACACACTTGCATTGCTCCAAGAAGTGTAAATACTCACAATGGGGCGAGAAACTTGAGGGACTAATTGGTAGGGAAGTTTATTGAGTGCAAGGTATCCAAAAAGAAAGACAAATATCACCCCTACAAGCACGACTACGGGATTTTTTATTGCACTCTTGAGGAGATTCAAGATTCTTTTACCTCAGCACCATTTTGCAATCGATATTGTCCACGATAGACGACTTTATCTTGCAAGCTAAGATTCCCCCTTACAACTGCCACATCTCCTTGAATCGCTAAGACATCAACACTTACAGCATAAGCCTTGCCCTGCTTGATCACAAAAACACTAGGGCGAGAGCGATAATCCACGATACTATCTCGTGGCACAATGAAGCCTTCGCTTTTCCCTCCACTCTTAAGCATTGCATTCACAGCCATCCCTTCTACAAAATTTCCCTCACTTGGCAAAGCAATGATCACAGGAAAGGTTCTTGAGCGACTATCGGCTTTGGGGATAATAGCAGTGATTTTGCCACTATAACTTTTGGCATTGATACTTACATTTGCCATATCTCCTACTTGAATATAATTCAAAATCACGCTTGGAACTTCCACGATTGCTTGAGGCTCTGAGTGGTTAAGGATTTCACACACGCTATCTCCCACTTTAATCCACTCTCCAATATTGACATTTTTCCCCACAATCACACCATCAAATGGGGCTTTGATGATTTTTTTAGAGATTTCGACTTTGGCTTGCTCTACCTCTGCTAGAAGGGAGGCAATGGCTAGATCCTGCACTTTTAGCTCATAGCTAAGCTTCTCAAACTGCTGTAAAGCAATCGAATCGGTTTCAAGGAGGTTTTTGTATCGCTTCAATTCTTTTTCTTGAAACTCTTTTAATAGCTTAGCTTGTTCAAGTTTGGCGTTTTTAGATTGGATTTCTTTTTGGAGCAAATCTGAGTTTAGCACAACTAGCTCATCTCCCTTTCTCACTCTCTCTCCGAGTTCAAAAAGCACCTTCTCCACCACTCCACTACTTTGAGAAGCGATATTTGACTTTTCTTTGAAATTCACCACTCCAAGAAAAGTATTTTGCGAATCCAAACTTCCTTTTGTGATTTTTTTTGTGCTAACAATCATAGGTTTTGCAAATAGCAAACTTGCAATGCACAATAAATATAAAACTCTCACTTTTTACTCACTTGTATAAAATCAATTCTATTTTAGCTAAAATTTGTTTTTCTTAGTGGGTGTAGCAGGTGGTTGCTTTGCAAAAAGAGGAAAGTCCGAGCTACACAAAGACAGGATTCCATCTAACAGATGGCTAGAGTAATCTAAGGGAAAGTGCAACAGAAAACAACCGCCACGCAAGTGGTAAGGGTGAAAAGGTGGGGTAAGAGCCTACCGACACTTAGGCAACTAGGTGTGCCGTGCAAACCCAATCTGTAGCAAGAGAAGTATGGTTTTTGTCTTTGATTTTAAACTTCTCGCTTGAGAGGCATTGTGAAATGTTCTCCTAGATAAATACCCACCCAATACAGAACTCGGCTTATAGCTACGCCCACTTAGAAATTGAAGCGATAGCTTGCATTGACTTTATAAATCGTATGATAAATCCCACCAAAGCCAAAATCCACATCAAAAGTCAGTCTTGAGTGATTTGCTATCTCAATATGAGTCCCCAAATCAAACAAAATCGCAGAGCTATCATAAATCCCCTCATTTTTGACTAATCCTTCCAAAACATCTCCATTGACACTCTGGGATTTGAGCTTGATTCCTTTGCCATAGAGTCCTTTGTAAGAATAATATCCTCCAAAATACAAATCCCATCCACTCTCAAAGCGATAGCCTGAACGCGCCCCTACTTTGGAATCCAAAGCAAAAATCGCCTCAACCTCTCCTTGAAGCCTGCGATTGTCTTGTGTGCCTTGCTCATAGCTTGTGGGCAAAAGTGCTCCCAAACTCACCATAGCCCTTGGCTCAAAATAAAATCCTCCATCCTCTCCAAAATCAATCTTATATCCTAGTTCATTACTAAAACTAAGCCCCCATTGATTGAGATTGGCATCTTTGAGATATTGATTTTGAGCAAGTTGAGTTTGGAAAAAATCTCCTTGAATTTGTGTGAAATAGAAAAATCCACTTTGTGAATACACTCCACCATAAATTCCAGCTTTGTAGTGATTGCTTCCATTGATATTTGAGCTTATGGAGAGTGTTGGAGCAAGGGTTGCACTCAAACCAAAAAAGTAGTTTTTGCCATTTTTGCTCTTAGAGAAATCCACTCCAAAATCAAAGCTCACATTCTCCAAAGTTTCATACTCACCCTCCACTCCCCCAAAAGAGATTTTCCCCCAAACCCCACTGCTATCTCTCTGTGCTCTTAGCTCTCCCATACGCTTATTGAGTGTGTTGCTAGAGAGAAAATAGCTTCCCAAATGCGCATCAATCCCACTTAAAATCGGTGTAAAGGCTTGGGAGTTCAAATAGCGTTGTTGCTTCTCTTGTGTGTCAATATAGTAATAGCTCACCCCTCCCCTATCATAGCGATGAATGAGAGTTTTGACATCTTCTATCCCCTCATTCTCAATCGAACTTCCCACCTGTCCTGAGCTTGATAAGCCATTGACAATAAGCGAAGTATCCGAGCTTTGAAGCAATGAGTTATATCTATTGCCTCTGCTTTTTGTCGATTCTTCATAATACACATCCAGCACCACACTGCCATCATAGCTTCTCACATCCTCAATCTCTATATGATCTGCAATGCCCTTATCTACAGAGTGATAAAGTTTGAAAGTCAAGGTGCTGTTTGGAATTAAGGTATATCCCGAATCAAGGGTTTTGATACTAAGCACTCTTGAGCTTGTGCGATCTTTTAGTGCATGATGAGATTCTCCAGAGAGATCCACAAGACTTTTTCCACTTGAATACAAATACTCAAGATTTCCACCATCACCATTGAGATTGAGAGTAGAGTTTGATAAATCTATGCCAATTTCCCCATTTTTTCCTTCTGCCTTAAACGCTAGGGCATTTTTTCCTTGCACCGAAAGAGAGAGCACAGAATCTCTAAGCTTGATGTCAATCTTTCTATCGATGGCATAAAATCCATAAGCATCCCCTTGAGCTGAACTAATGTTCCCAAAATCCATCACATCCCCTTCAAGGGTAAGGGTACTACTATAATTTGCTCCAGAATAAAATCCCACAGCAGTTCCACTACTAGCAGTAATCTTGCCAAATTTCACAATATGTTGTTCCTCTCTAAGGTCAATCCTTCCACTTCCAGCATCATATATCCCTACTGCATTTACACCAGATATTTCAGAAAAACTCAACATACTTGAGGACTCAAATGAGCTTGAATGATGATTTTTCTCTATCCCATTTTTTAGCTCAAGTCCTATGGCAGTCGCACTCTTAGAAGTAATATTGCCAAAACTCAAAGTCAAATCTCCTGTATAAAGTGTGCTTGTAAATCTTGCACCATAGGCATCATTGTTTGCGACAATAGAATCAAAACTTATCACAACATCCTCATTTGTGCTAAGCGAATAAGCACTCAACCCAACAGCAGTATCTCCTGATGTAAGAGTGCCAAATCTCAAAGAAAAGTTCTCAATCACGATATCCTCTCCTACAACTCCATAAACATTTTGAGAGAGGGCGTTAAGAGAGTTTAGATATATACTCCCACCTCCATTGATCAAAATATCTTTTTTAGCATACAGTCCATAGGCATTGTTTTGCCCCTGAATGGATTGTGCACTAATTTTAGAATCTGTTTTTCCCCAAAGTGCGTAGTTGGGTCTAAGTTTGATCGTGAGATTTTCAGATGCTGAGATTGCATAGGCATTGGCTTGGCTTGAAGTGATAGAAGCTAGTTTTATCGTGCTTCCTGTCATGATTATTTGCACGACATCTAAACCAGTAGCTTCAAATTTAGCATCAATATTTTGAATGTCAAAATTAAACTCATGCATAGAAAGCGCACCAAAACTACAAATCCCAGTAGCATTTCCATTAGGAGCACTAGTAGCAGATATGGTTCTAGAGCCATACTGATAAGACTTTAGCAAAGGTGGAATAAGTCCACATTTTCCATAAAGCATTCCCAAAGCACCCAAAAGGGCTAATGATACTCGCTTCATTCCTTATCTCCAAAAGTAAAGATATTATTCAAGGATTCTATAAAAAATGAGATAAAAGTGTAATAAAGTCAAAGAGTGTTTTGAGTGGATTTTAGATTGATTTAAAATTCTAAAATGAAGCGATTGATAAGATAGCTACCCCACACAATTGCCCAAAAAATAAGAGCAAAAAGCTGAGTTGCACTTCCCATATCTTTTGCCTTTTTTGCAAGAGGATGAATCTCAAGACTTGTAAAATCAATCGCATTTTCAATCGCAGAATTGATCAGCTCTACGCAAAGTGCCAAAAAACAAGGCAAAAGCAAAAGAACAAGTTCTATCCAGCTTCTTGATAAAAAAAAACTTGTTGGGATAAGCAAAAGAGCCAAAAGTGCAATCTGTCGAAATGCTTCCTCATCTCTCCAAGCACTGATAATTCCGCTTATAGAATAAGAAAAAGCATTGCTCAAACGCTTGAAGCCTTTTTTGCCTTTTTTGTTATTGCGTTGGGTGTCCATTTTTTACCTTTGTAAGAAGTGAGGGGGATTTGAGAGGGAAGTGGGATTACCACTTCTTAGATTGTGCCTCTCCCACAATTTTATCAGCCATACCTGCTACTTCTTTTGCGATCTTTTCTGTTTCATCAGCAATCTCAACAGTTTGTTTAGTTACATTCTCAAGTTGAGAAATTGCATCATTAATCCTTGAGATTCCAGCAGATTGCTCTCTAATACTCTCGCCCATTTCATCAACAGATTGAACAAGTGTATTTGTGTTTGCTTCAATCTCACTCAAAGATTTTTGAGTTCTCTCTGCAAGCTTTCTAACCTCATCAGCAACAACGGCAAATCCTCTTCCATGCTCTCCAGCTCTTGCAGCCTCGATTGCAGCATTGAGTGCTAGAAGGTTTGTCTGCTCTGCAATATCGCTAATAATTGTAATAACATCTTTGATATCCGTAGAGTATTTTGCAACTTCTTGAGTTTTTGTATTGACCATTCCCATAGCTTCATTGATTTTTCTAACAGTATTTGCACTCTCTTGCAATGAGCTAGATTGCTTTGAACTTCCATTAAAAAGGATTTGAACAGATTCTTTAAGAGCCAAAGACTTCCCTTGCAAATCTTTTCCTTGTTGCAATGAATTATCAAGCATCAATGCCAAAGAATCTCTTAGAGTATTGATGTTTTGCACCAAAGAATCAAAAGCACCATTAGCTTTCAAGTTTTCCAAGAAAAGTTTATTGGAGTAATCATAAGCACTATATGCAGCCAATGCTTTATTGGTTTGATTGAAATGCTCTCTTGTTGAAGAGATCATTGAATTTACACTATCTTTAAACTCTTCAAGTGCAGCATTGGGTGTAGAACATTGAATTGACACGCTGTAATTCCCCATTTGAACTTCATTAGCTACTCCCTTTGCCTCAGCGATTAATTGATTATCTGAAACGATTTGTTTCTCTGCACTCTGAATCCCTCTGTTGATTGCTTTTGCCATCATTCCAAATTCATCTTGAGAATTGATAGAAATCAAAGCAGACTGCTTGCTCTTTCCACTCAAAAATGCAAAGAAATTTGCCAATCCATCTTGAATAATAGGAATAGGTCTTAGTAGACTTTTTACAACAAAGAATAAAATCACTGAACACAAAAGAACCAAAATCGCTGTTGTGATGCTTTCTTTTACTAAGAGAGAATGGAGCTTGGAGAAGAAATCAGACTGTGCCAAAGATGAACAAACTGTCCAACCCAATCCATCAATAGTTGAGCACATTTTGCTTAGAGATTGTCCTCCTACAATGCTATAAGAGAAAGGAGTATTCTCTCCTGTTTCTTTGTAGATTTTCATCATTTCATCAATAGATGGGTATTTTTTCAAAAGAAGCGATGAGTTTGGATAAACAATCAAACGATTTTTCTCATCAATCAAGAATGAATAAGAGTTTGGTGACATTTTGCTCTTTTCAATCTCATTTTTGATAAATTGAAGTGGCAAATCTCCTCCTAAAACACCTACAAGACGGCTTCCGATATAAAGTGGCACAGAAAAGCTTACAACAATACTTTTTAGATGCTCTTCATAATATGCAGAACCCATCACAATCTCTTTTCTAGCTACTGCATCTTTGAACCAATCTCTGCTTCTAGCATCAAAGTTATCATGCTGAATATCCAAATAATAAGGTGTTTTGTGATTTGCATCTGCAACCATCAATCTTCCATCATCAGCAAAACCGATATAAACTGCACTCAATCTTGAAGCCTCAAAATACCCTTCAAGCATCGCCTCTAGCAATTGAGGATTTTGCAAATCCTCTGTCTTAAGAGATTTTGAAAAAACCTTCAAACTTCTAATCACTTCATTGACTTGGTCTGTGATATACGCCTTATTATTTCTAACTTGTTGTTTTTGTACATCTTGAACGATTTCAGAAATACTCTCTTTTGCTTCAAAATAAGAAATTCCTGCCAAGGTTGCAAAACCAAAACAAGTTAAAAGCCCTACATAAAAAGTAGTCTTTGACACAACGCTCTTAAACATCTTCCTTTCCTTCCTTTGTAGATAAAAAATAAAATGCAATACTATCAAAAAACTATTCCTACCTTGCCAAAAACTTTATCCGCACAGATAGATACTCAAAAACTTTGCTATGATATTCCCATAACAAATCAAAAAAGAGGTGCAATATGAGTGATTTGCAACAAAAGGCGATCAATTATCATCAAGGTGGAAAAGTGGGAATCTCCCCAAAAACAAAGCTTGAGAGCTTTAGCGATCTCTCATTGGCATACTCTCCAGGTGTAGCTTATCCCTGCAAAGAAATACAAGCCAATCCGCTAAGTTCTTATTCTCTAACAAGCAAGGGCAATCTTGTAGCAGTCATTAGCAATGGGACTGCTGTCTTGGGTCTTGGAGATATTGGGGCATTGGCAAGTAAGCCTGTAATGGAGGGCAAGAGTGTTTTGTTTAAAAAATTTGCCAATATTGATTCTTTTGATATTGAAATTGATGAGAAAGATCCTAAAAAACTCATCTCAATCATCAAAGCTATTGCTCCAACTTTTGGAGGAATCAATCTTGAAGATATCAAAGCTCCTGAGTGTTTTGAGATTGAGTGTGTGCTAAAAGAAGAGCTTGATATTCCTGTAATGCATGATGATCAGCACGGAACAGCCATTGTAAGCTCAGCAGCACTGCTTAATGCTTGTGAAATCGTCAATAAAGAAATTGACAAACTCAAAGTCGTGATTATTGGTGCTGGTGCAAGTGCCATCTCTTGCGGAAAAATGTATCAAAACTTTGGAGTCAAAAATATAATTATGTTTGATAGTAAAGGGGTGATTCATAGTGGAAGAAATGATTTGAGTGAAGAAAAAAAGAGCTTCATCTCATCAATTGATTATCCAAATTATCAAGAAGCTCTAAGAGATGCCGATGTCCTCCTAGGTCTTAGCAAGGGTAATATCCTCACACAAGAAGATATTAAAGTAATGGCAAAAGATCCTCTTATTTTTACTCTAAGCAATCCAACTCCTGAGATTATGCCTGAACTCATCAAAGAAGTGCGTCCAGATGCAATCGTAGCAACAGGCAGAAGCGACTATCCAAACCAAATCAACAATGTGTTGGCATTCCCTTTTATTTTTAGAGGAGCATTAGATGTCAGAGCAAAAGCGATTAGCGAAAATATGAAAAAAGCTGCCGCACAAGCTCTAGCACAACTTGCAAGAGAAGAAGTCCCAGCACACATCCAAGAACTATATGGAAGAAAAATGAGTTTTGGAAAAGATTACATTATCCCCGTAGCATTTGATGAAAGACTGCTTCCTCTTCTTTCAAAAGCCGTGGCTCAAAGTGCAATTGAAGATGGATTGGCAAGAATTTAATGATCCATATTCCTGTTTTAAAATCTCAAACATTGCAAATCTTCTCCTCACTCTCTGAGGGGACTTTGATTGATTGCACGCTAGGTTTTGGGGGACATACTCAAGCCCTTCTTCAAGCTCATCCTCAACTTCAAATTATTGGAATCGATCAAGATGAAGTTGCGCGAGAGTATTGCAAGACTCACCTCCCTCAAGAGAGAGTGCAAATCTTGGAGGGAAACTTCTCAGAGCAAATCTCCAATGCTCTTAAGATTGCAAAATCTCCTATTGTTGGGGTTTTGGCTGATATTGGAGTAAGCTCTTTGCAACTTGATGATCTCTCACGTGGATTTGGTTTTTCCTCCCCTACACTTGATATGCGAATGGATAGAAGCAATCCTCTTGATGCCTCAAAAGTGGTCAATCACTACCCTAAGCTTGAACTAGAAAAAATCTTTAGAGAGTATGGGGAGATTAGAGAAAGTAAAAAAATGGCAGAACTGATTGTCAATGCAAGAGAGAAAAAGCCATTTCAGAGTGCTTTTGAGCTTAGCTCTCTGCTTGAAAAGCATTTCAAAAAAAATAAAATCCATCCAGCAACCCTAGCCTTTCAAGCCATACGCATTGAAGTTAATAATGAACTTGACGTGCTTGAAAGTTTGCTCTCTAGTCTTTATCAAGCAAAACTTACAAACACCATCATCGCAATCATTTCTTTTCATTCTCTTGAGGATAGAATCATCAAAAACACTTTTAGAGAATGGGAGAAAAGCTGTATTTGTCCAGCAGAAGTCATGCGATGTGAGTGCGGAAACAATCATAGTCGTGGTAAAATCCTCACAAAAAAACCCTTAATTGCTACACCAGAAGAAATCAAAGCAAATCCGAGATCTCGAAGTGCAAAATTAAGGGCATTTGAGTTTGGAAACGATAATGCTAAGTGAAATAGAAAAAGAAGAACTTCTTGCCCCACTCCCTCAAGAAAAGATTATTGATGGTCGAGATTTGCTTAGAGCATTACTGATCTTTTTGGGATTCTTTCTTATTTTTGTCCCTAAAATTTATCTATCAAGTGAGATTTATTATCTTAGTCGAGATATTACAAAAATAAAAAATCGTCTTGACTTGCTCAAAGAAGAAAATCGAATGCTCAAAAAAAATCTTGAAGATTTTAAATTTCAGCAATTATTGAGAATGGATTAGTGCAAAAGGCTCTAAGTGTCAATGAACTCAATCACCAAATCAAGGGGATTTTGGAAGAAACTTTTTTGTCTGTATGTGTTGAGGGAGAAATAAGTAATCTTGTCATTCATACAAGTGGGCATATTTACTTCACGCTCAAAGATTCTTTGAGCTCTATAAAATGCGTGCTTTTTAGGGGAAATGCCCAATATCTTGACTTCAAACCCCAAAATGGTCAAAAAATCATTGCTCTTGGGGGATTGAGTGTTTATCCACCTAGAGGGGATTATCAAATCCTTTGCAAAAAACTTATCTCTAATGCGATGGGAGATATGTTTCAAGCCTATGAGGCTTTGAAGAAAAAATTAGAAGCAAAGGGGTATTTTCAAAGTAAAAAACCCATCCCTTCTTTCCCCAAAACTATAGCCTTGCTTACCTCTAGCACTGGAGCAGCACTACAAGATATGTTAAGAGTTGCCTCAAAACGATGGAATCTAAGCAAACTCCTTATCCTCAATACTCTTGTGCAAGGTGATGGAGCAAAGGAGAGTATTGCTGAGAATATTGCTTATGCAGATACTTTAGGTGTGGATATTATTGTCTTAGCTCGTGGTGGAGGAAGCAAAGAAGATCTATGGGCGTTTAATGAAGAGCTTGTTGCAGAAGCCATCTTTCAAGCTCAAACTCCTATCGTATCGGCTATCGGGCATGAGAGTGATGTAATGATTAGTGATTTTGTTGCAGATCTTAGAGCCCCCACTCCTTCAGCCTGTATGGAAATGATATTGCCAGATAAGATTGATTGGATGTATCGAGTAAGCGAGATTGAGGAGAGTATGCATTATCTCTTTTCTCAAATTCTTAGGACAAAAACTCAAGACATTCTTACTCTAAAAGAAAAATACACCCTTGCCTCACCATCTCAAAAACTTCTACTTCAAGAAAAACAAATTCAAGATATTGCAGAAATGCTAAAGGTGAAGTTGCAATCTATTCTAAACTCCAAAACTTCATCCCTCTCACTTCTAAGCTCTCTTCGCACCTTTAACCCCCTACTTCCATTTGAGCGAAAACTCAAAGAACTTGAAGAGATATATAAGATACAAAAACCAAAAACTCAAAGGGGCTATGCACAAATTACAAAAGACAAAAAGATTTTTGAACTTGAAGAGCTAAAAGAGGGAGAAGTATTTGAGCTTACAAACTCAAATACTTCAATGCTTGCACAAATCTTACCAAAGCCTTAACTCTACTTCCTTTTGGTTATCAAAGCTTTTTGCAGAATTATCAAGGCTGTATTCGATTGCCATTCCATAGTTTATCATAGTGCGTCCGCTATTCTCAATCTTGAAGGATTGATATACAGAAGCTGGGAGCTTGAGTGTTCCGATATTGGGGACTTTTCCATTGGGTGGGATACTTTTATTAACTTGCATTTCTCCTACAAGATCGCCATTGAAATAAAGTGCGATTTGGGTTACTTTCATAAATTGCTTTGTTTTGTTTGCCACTCCGATTGACACTGCACTTTTTCCAAGCAAAAAGGATTGAGCTGTGATTGTCAGATCTTGATTGTCTAGACTGACAAGTGGCATTGATTTTTTGGAGAGAATATAGCGAGCAGCAGTATCTCCACGCTTGTTTTTGATATACATATCTGCTCCATTATCAAGCAAGAGTTTGATCATTGCAGAATTTTTATTCAAAATTGCATGATAGAGAGGAGTGTTTCCTTGAGCATCTTTGGCATCGACATCTGCACCATTATTGATAAGGATTCGAGCAAGATTGACATCATTGACTTTTTTTCCAGCAACTTTAAGCAATGGTGTTTCTCCATAACTCTCAGCATCAACATCAGCCCCTCTTCTAATCATCAGCTCTACCACATCCCCCCAACCACTTCGACAAGCATTATAAAGTGGCGTCATCCCTCTCCAACGCACATTTAAATCAGCCCCCAAACTAATCCCCTTTCTTACCGTGGTGTAATCATTGCTAAAAAGATAGGCATTCCAGCGATCATCAGCACTCAAAAAACTTCCAAGAAGCAAGAAGCTTAGGATTATCTTTTTCATTTTACCCTCCTCATTTTAGGTGTTTTTTGGCCAATGCCGAAATTGTATTAAAAATTTCTTCAAAATCACAACCATAGATTCGGCAATCTGCAATAGAGGTCATAAAATTTGTATCTCTCTTAAATCGTGGCAAAATATGCCAATGCAAATGCTCAGGTATTCCTGCTCCTCCAGCTTCTTTAATATTGATGCCTGTATTTATCCCTTCTGCCCCAAACTCATAGAGCATATTGATGCCTTGCAAGACTTTTTTACTGATATGAAGCCACTCACTCTCCTCTAGCAAATGAGGAGAATCAATATGTTTGTGAGGAATAAACATAAAATGAGCTGGAGTATAAGGATAGGCATTAAGCACACCATAGCAAATCTCATCTTTGTAAAACACCCACTCCTCTCCAATCTCAACTTTGGAGAGATGGCAAAAGATACAATCACAATCTTTCTTTTTTTCTTGAAGATATGCACTTCGCCATGGAGAATAAAGATACTGCATCCTCTCTCCTATATATAGCTTGGAGCATCATTGGCAAAGAGGATAAGATCTCCTTCTTTGACCGTGGCTTTTAGAGTGTTCTCTAGCATTCCTTTTTCTTTGAGAAGGATTTTCTTGCTTCGCTCTATTGTGCTAGAGAGTATCTTGGAGTTCAGCTCCCCTGTGATAATGGCAATTTCAAAAACCTTATCAATCTCTTTTGCCAATTCAATATTTGCTTCTTCTGTGCTTTCTACAATTCCTGGGGTTACAATGATTTTTCTCCCTTGATATTCTGAGGAGATTCTAATGGCTTCAAGCATTCCTTCAAGATTGCCATTAAAACTATCATCCAAAATAATTCTGCCATTGACTTCGCTTTTGCAAAGTCTATGCTCTACACTATTGAGTTTTTTGACTTTCGAGCCAATTTCGCTAAGACTCATTCCCATTTTTTTTGCCATTAGGATTGCAAGAGCGATATTGTAAGCATTAAAAGTCCCTAGGACTGGGGTTTCAAACTCTCTGTATTCTCCATCAACTTCTAGTTCAAATTTTGTTCCACTCAAAGTTGCGACAATATTTTTAATACCCATTGGAGCTTTTTGCACTTTGTTAAGGGCATATTGAGGAATTGGATTGCTTGATTCAACCAAAACATGTCGCAAACGATTGCTTTGGAGTGCTTCGTATTTTGTTTCTACAATATTTTCAAAACTTTTGAAATACTCCAAGTGCTGTTCCCCAAGTTTTCCAATGATGACATATTGAGGGTTGAGGAACTGTGCAATCTCTGCAATATCTCCTTTTTGTCTTGCTCCAGCCTCTACGATATAGAACTCACTGCGAGAATCAAGCTGTGTGTTGATATCAGCAATAATCCCCACTAGAGTATTGACACTTCTAGGGGTAGAATGCACCATATAGCGAGACTTAAGGATTTGTGTCAAATAATTCTTAATGCTTGTTTTTCCATAACTTGCTGTGATAAGAACGATTTTGCAATGCGACATCGAAGCGATTTTTTCACTGGCTATTTTCTTGTAGCGATTTAGCAAAAAATATTCAAAAAGATTGGAAACAACAAGCGAGAATGCAAGAGCAATGAAGTAGGAGAAAATATTTTTCCCATAGAGCATTTGCATTCCAATATCAAGCAGAATAAAAAGCAAATAAATTGCATAAAATCTAAAAATCCTGCCTGTCCATTTGAGTGGTTTATCAAGTTTTTTCGCCCAAAAAAAGAGCATTGGGATATAAACAAACAGACAAAATAAATAAAAAAATCCTCCATATCCAAAAAGATTGAAAAGTACAAAAAGCACAATAGGAAGAACAAAATACAGCAAATGCCATCGCCACTTATGATGCTTGCTCACCACACGATAAAGACTATAGTTATACCATTGCAAATTGGTAATCAAGTAGTATCCAAGGCTAAGCAAAAACAAAACATCTAAAGCATCTAAAAGCACTGTATCAATCATTTGGCACTCCATTTCAAAAGCAATCTCTCGACTTCTTTTGGATTTTTCAAAAAGAAATAATGATCTCCATCCAAAACCTCCAAAACACTTCCTGCAATCAGTGAAGCAATCTTCTCTCCACTGCCTAAAGGTGTAGCACGATCTTCTCTTCCCCACAGAAGCAAAGTCTTTGAAGAACATGAAGCAAAAATAGAAGTAAAATCTTCATCTACAACTTTTTTGAATACCTCATACATTGCAGGATTTAATCCATTGGCATCTTGACTTCTAAAAAAAGTATTTGGAATTTTTAGAATTTTTAGAATTTTAGCAAAAATGATTTTTACTCTCACGGATAAGGGCTTTGGACAAACAATTCCCGCACTGCTTAGCAAGATTAAATTTGGAGGAGCAAGGAGAGTTGCGACTTTTCCTCCAAAACTATGTCCTGCAATGATCTCACACTCAAATGGCAAAGAATCCAAAAAAGAGCGAAGAATATTGGCATAATCGTGAGTAGTTATAAAATGATCATTAAAACTCTTTCCAAAACCTGGCAAATCAATATATAAATGTCGCATTTCTCCTAAAATCTGAGAAAATCCACATTTCATCACTTCCTTATTGCTTCCCCAACCATGCAAAAAGGCGATAGTTTTTTTCTGATTGGGGTTAAGTATCTCATAGGAAATCTCAAACTCTTTGCCCTTATAAGCAATGATTTTTTTTGCCAATTATGCTTTTCCTTTTGCTCTTTGAATCTTATGGATATAAGCATAACTTACATCAATAGCCTTAGCCACAGGAATCCCTATGTCATTTAAAACTTGATTAAAATCTTCAAAAAGATAATTTGCCATAGAGCCTGGGATTGGGTTGATTTCATTGAGATAAACCTCATTGTCAATCACAAAAAAATCACAGCGGATGATCGCCCCCTCAAAGCAATTGACATAAAGCTTCCTAAAAGCCTCTTGAAGCTTAGATTCTAACTCTGGGGTGATTTGAGCTTGAGAGATTGCAGATGTGCGTGAGAAGTCTAAATATTTATCTTCAAAATTTAAAAACTCTTCTTTCTTTGGCTCCTCAACAATTGAAAAAACAAACTCCCCCTCAAGATTGCGATATCCTGCAAGATTGTATTCTCTCACACCCTGGATAAAAGGCTCTATTAAAATCATATTGTCATACTCAAATGCACTATCAAGCAAATATTCAAGCTCTGCCTCATTTTTTGCCACTCCTACTCCAATGGAGCTTCCAAGCCTTGAGGGCTTAATAATGCTTGGGTAATGTTGAAGAGTTTTTGGAGGAGTGCTTCGCTCATAAACTTGATAAGAGAGGACATTAACCCCTCTTTCTTTTGCAAAAAGCTTTGTAAGATGTTTATCAAAACTAAGAGTGCAAGCACTTGTCCGCGGAGCAATAAAGGGGATTGAGTAAAATTCAAGAAGGGAAGAGACAATCCCATCTTCCCCATCTCCTCCATGAATCACACTCAAGAGCTTTTTTACCCCTAGATTCTTATCTCCAAAAAATCCCGAGAGAGAAAAATCTCCTTGCTTGAGTGAAAGCTTTTTGCACTGCTTATATTCCCCTTGACTAAAGGTTTTGGAATTCATCTTCTCTTGGGGAATAAGATAAAAATGATGAGAACTATCCAAAAAAATAAAATGCTCAAAACTTACAATTTTTGAGAGAGAAATTGCACTAACAATGCTAATCTCGTGCTCATAGCTCTTCCCACCAAATAAAATGCTTATTGACATACCTATCCTTTGAGTAAAAATAAAATCGTGCTAGATTGAATATTGCTTCCGCATTCTACGCAAACTTCTGCGATCTCTCCATC
>DXDJ01000007.1 GCA_019115525.1 Candidatus Helicobacter avistercoris
TGTAAAGAAGCGATATATAGGGGTTTATAAGTTCTTTTCTTTCCCCCTAATTTTCTCCAACCATTCATTGAGTGTCTTCTCAAACCCCTTGGATGTCTTTTTCACAAAATCTAAATTTTTTCTTAGATAGGGTTGATCTACCCATCCCCCAAAGTCGTGAGGGTAGAGGTAGTTTAAGCTTGTAGGAAGGATATTTTCTACAATAGGAAGAGGAGGATTGTTTTTGAGATACTCCATTGCATGATCAATGGCTTCATAAGCTGTGTTGCTTTTGGGTGAGCAGGCAAGATAGATGACGCATTGGGCAAGAATGATTCTAGCTTCTGGATAGCCAATCTTCCTCACGGCTTGCAGGGTGCTCACAGCTAGATTTAGAGCATTGGGATTAGCATTTCCTATATCTTCACTTGCAAAAATCACTAGTCTTCTAGCGATAAACTCCGCACTCTCTCCACTCTCAATAATCCTTGCAAGATAATAAATCCCTGCATTCTCATCACTCCCTCGGATTGACTTTATCAAGGCACTTGAGAGATTGTAGTGTGTGTCATCCTCACTCACCCCCTCGCCCATAGGGTTTGGGCGTAATGACTTGAGAGTGGAGAGTGTGATAGGAGAGCTAAGAGAGGCAAGATCTAGAAGGTTTAACATTGCTCTTGCATCACCATTGCTTGAGCTGATGAGATATGCTCTTGCTTCTTGTGTTATTTTTACTTGGATCATCCCCAAAGCTCTATCAAGTAAGCTTTGCATCTCCTCTTTGTTCAAAGCAGAAAACTCAAAAACAAAGCTTCTTGAGCGGATTGCATTGGTGAGGGAAAAGGTGGGATTGAGTGTGCTTGAGGCAAGGATATAGGCTTGATTTTCTTCCATGATAGGAAGCAGGGCTTCTTGCTGGGTTTTGCTAAGGCGATGCACTTCATCGATGAAGATTGCAGGCTTGAGCAAAGAGGAGGGAGAAATGATTTTTCTCAAATCTTCAAGCTTGAAATGTGTGGCATTTAGCTCAAAAAACTCGCTTCCTACACTTTGAGAGAGGATTCGAGCAAGTGAGGTTTTCCCACTACCAGGGGGGCCATAGAAAATGCAATGAGGCAAAACTCCAGCGGATAGTGCCTTATAGAGTGGAGTGTTTTTGCCAATGATATGGCTTTGTCCTACAAAGTCTTCTAGCTTGCTAGGACGCAGAAGAGAGGAGAGATTTCTCATTTTTTTAGAATGATTTCATAAGAGCTTTGCTTGAGTGTGACAGATTTTGGCTTTTGGCTTGGTGCTTGGGCTTTTAGCTCTTCTGTGAGGGCATCTAGCTCATCAAGTCGCTCTTTGAGTCGCAGGATGATATCTACCCCTGCAAGATTTACTCCTAGATCTCGTGTCAGTCGCAAAATCGTCTTAATCTTATCAATATCTCTTTGAGAGTAAAGTCGCATTTTGCCATCTGTTCTCTCTGGCTGGATTAGTCCTTCTTTTTCATATTGTCGCAAAGTTTGAGGATGGATTTCTAAGATTTTTGCTACTACGCTGATAAGATAAACTGGTTCATCATAACTATACATTTATAGCTCCTTTTGAAGTAATTCTATAAGCCCTGGAGAGAGCGAGCTAAGGCTAGGCAAGATGATGTTTGCTCTAAGATAGAGATCACCCTTTGCCCCACTTTTGCGATTGATTGCACCTAGTTCTTTGAGGCGAAATCTTTGAGCATTTTTCACACCTTGGGGGATCTTGAGTTTGACATCTTTATGGAGAGTTTGCACTTCTACACTGCCCCCAAAAAGTGCAGTTTTGAGCGGAATATCTACGCTTTTGATGAGATCATCCCCCTCTCGCTCATAGCTCTCATCCTTTGCTACTTTGACCTTGAGGAGCAAATCCCCGCTATATCCTCCACTGCTTTTGCCCTTGCCTTTGAGACGGATAGTTTCATTGTCTTTGATCCCAGCAGGGATTTTGATATCAAAGTTATTGTAGTGATATTTTCCTCCTAGGATTGCTGTGGAAAATGGGATAGTAATGGAATCTTGCAAATCTAGGTTTGGAGTCCCAAAGCCTCCAAATCCCCCACCGCCAAATCCACCAAATCCGCCACCAAAACTCTCAAATCCCCCGAAGCTTCCTCTTCCATCCCTTGAGCTAAACCCCCCTCCACTTCCAAAGATTTGTGAGAGAATATCATCAAGATTCATTCCATTTGCCCCAGCTCCACGAGTAAAGTCGCTGAAGTTCTGCCCTCCAAACATTCCATCGCCAAACTGATCGTATTGAGCCTTTTTATTCTCGTCGCTTAGGATCTCATAAGCTGCGTTGATTTCTTTGAATTTCTCCTCAGCTCCTGCTTCTTTGTTGATGTCAGGATGATATTTTCGTGCAAGGCGACGGTACGCCTTCTTGATTTCATCCATACTTGCATTTTCACTCACTTCTAATGTGTTATAAAGACTTTTTGCCATATTGGACTCCCAAAAATAAATCGTTATTTATAAAATATTTTCACAATATTTAAGTGCTATTCTATCATAAAAGTTTATTCATATACACTAAACTTTAATGATAGAGAAGCTGAAGAAGTCAATCCTCTTGGGTTTGTTTTGATATCAGAAGTGTTTTTAGACCGGCTTTGGAGGAAAGTTTTGTTTTTGGTGTCAAACTTGAGAAATCCACCACGATCAAAGGAGAAAAATGCTTTGCCCTAGGAGCTATTAAGTTTAAATACAAGAGTGATTTCATACTAGGCCACTACTTACAAAATTGCAACCTTGAGTATTTCTAAACTAGCGTTTGCAGATCCTTAGAAGTGAGTTTTGAAAGGATTAAAGTTTTATAAAAAGCTAGAAGGCTGTTTTTTGGAGAGATTTTTTGTAAATGGTGGCCACGATTGGACTTGAAGATATCTCGAATACTAGACCAAAAACAATGAAAGTATTTCGTTCTTTTCGGTAGTTTTGAGATTATCCATACTTTTAAAATCTAACCAAATGCTATCTTTACCTCTATTGGTAAGGATGATGTAGAGTTTATACAGCTTTCACCAAATATACTTGGATTTATTTCTTGGTATTCACCATTTCATTCATAAGGAAATAATACCATGAAAAAGTCTATTAGCAAATCCCCAGTCTTTAGAGATGAAAAGCAACTCATTGCTCTAAAGCCAAACATACATCAATACTATGCCAAAGACCTTGCAATCAACAATCTCTATGTTGCCATAAGAGATCGCAAGAGGGAATATAATGATGTGGCAAAAACCTTTGTATATCGCTATAGCTTTAAGAACAAAATCTATCAAATCTCCATAGGAGCTTATCCTGAAGTTACGCTAGATCAAGCAAGAGAGAAGAGTGATGAATACAATGCTATTCTTAACAATGAGGAGAATAGAATGATAGGTATCCATCCTAAAGTCTATCTGCAAAGAGAAAGAGCAGAGAAGCAAAGGCTTGCAGAGCTTAATAAACCAAGAACACTTGAAGAAATTACTTATGAGTGGCTTTCTATTCAAGATAGAAGCTTTTTGACTGATAAGACTAAAATGGGCAGAATAAAACGCCATTTATTTCCAACGCTAGGCAATAGAATTGTAAAAACTCTGGGCAAAAGAGACTTTATTGAGTGTATTGAGCTTGTCCAAGCTAAAGGCAAGATAAAAACTTCAAGAAGAGTCTTCTCACTCGCAAGAGAGATTATGCAATTTGCTCTCAATCGTGACTATATTGAACGCAATGTGCTAAAAGAGATAGAGTTTGCAAAGACTTTTAGAACAGTAGAGGTGCAACACTATCGAACAATCACTGATCCACTCAAACTAAGAGATTTACTTCTAGCCATAGAAGAGTATCCAGCACTCATTACTCGCCATGCTCTAAAGGCTAGTGCATTACTCTTTTTAAGAAGTGGCAATATCAGAGGAATGAAATGGGAGTATGTAGATACTAATAAGAGGTTGATTACCTTTCCAGCAAAAGATATGAAAATGAAGAGTGATTTTGTAGTGCCTATCAGCAATCAAATGCTAGAAGTGCTAGAGAGTGTAAAACCTTTATCTTGTACTTCGGTCTATGTCTTTCCAAGTGATATATCTAGAAGTAAGCAAATGAGTGAGAATACACTGAATTATGCAATCAAGAGAATGGGGTTTGGAGATGAGATGGTATTTCACGGATTTAGAGCTACAGCTTCAACCCTTTTACATGAGAATACTCCAAACTATAAGATTGCTAGTGAAGTCATTGAGCTTTGTTTGGATCATAAGGAAAGGAACAAGGTCAAAGCTTCTTACAATCATTCAGTGAGACTTCAAGAGAGAAGAGAGCTGATGCAATGGTGGGCTAACTATCTTGATAAGATAAGAGAAGGAAAGATAGAGTAGGGTAGGGCTTGGGTAAAGACTTTACCCAGCTTCAAACCCCCAAAAATAGGTAGGTTGAAGCAATTGGGTAAAATAAGCCCATGGAAGTGAAAATTCGTTCTACTCTTCTACTTTTCTATCCCCCAACTTACATCTTCTGCTTCTTTCTTTTTCAAGAGTAGAAAAATAGAAAAGATCTTGGACTCCTACTACCCAATTTACCCAATTAGCTTCTATAAGCGTAGTAGAGGGAGATGTAGGTTGGGCAAAGGCTTTGCTCGGTTTTTACCCAATTTTGAGCACTAGACTTCTACTTCAATTTTTGTAGGCACTTTTACTTTTGTTGATACTGGGGTGTAGATGTCGACTTCTGTAGAAGAAGAATGAATGCTTACCATAAGTGTATATCGTGCAATTTTATTATATGCCTTTAGATATTCTCGTGTTTTCCACCAGCCACTTGTTGGAAAAACGACTATATGATTACATGAGGCCAATTCAGCAGCAGTGCCTCTCCAAATATCAGATATCACACTTCCTTTATTGCGATTTTTTTCTCCAATTTGCCAATATCTACTAGAGCTAAAGTCGCCAGATATAAAGTTCTCATCTCTTGCTTTCTTATTGCATCTAGCCATAAACTGAGATAAATCCTCAAGTGGATGGATAACTTCAAAGCGAAGTCCATGTGATGGGTAATTATATCTGTTGAAAGCACTTAGGGAAAAATTTGTTGGCGCAGGTTCTATGAAATACGATAGGGTAACTCGCATTTCAATTTGTTGTGAGCCAAGCTCCTCTAGCGTTTCTTTTGGCCAAGGGAGCTCATATAGATTTAGATTGTTGGTTTTTATAGAGTCTTTGTCTTTTGTATATGGTTGCAAGTTGTCTTGAGCTATGAGGGTTAAGCTGTTAGTATAGCAGTTGACTGCTCGGTCAAAATCTGGTACTCCATAGCCACAAGTTCTCAAAAGGAGTCTGTATTGGTTTTTATTGCACTCTTCATCTACTCCGAACTGCTCAAGCATTTCTTTTGTCCATTTGGCTGAATGGACAACAAGTCCCCTAATGGTCTCTGGTGTCGCATCTGGAAAAGTCGCATATAGCTTTGCAATAAAATTTGCAGCCATTGCATTTGCTGCACTTGTTGCATGTGTCCATGTAATAAGATTGTCTGTAGGTTTAAAATGTGTAGTTAAAAGTGATAAATCTTCGTGTTCTGTTGTGTCTTTTCTTGATGTATTAACCAAGAGATTTCCACCTTCAAATACAACATCTGGCTTGATACACCATTGATTGTTCCAAGTTTGAGATGATGTCGTAAAAGGAGATATCTCCCCCTTTTTAGCCATTGGTTTATCATAATAGCTGTATTCTCCTGTCCAATCGGTGATAGAATCTTTTTGGGTGTATGCTCCTATAGATAAAGCATTCCAAGATTGTGCAGGATCTTCTATTGGGGCTATAATATTGCCCATTTTATATTCAAAGGTATTTTCAAAATATTTGGTATTTCCAGCAGATATACAGAAAATCTTCTTTGTATTTGTATTAAACAGAATTTTATCGATCGAGGAAGACCAAGAACTAGGCATCCCTGTATTTTCTTCTTCAGAAGTTACTGACATAG
>DXDJ01000062.1 GCA_019115525.1 Candidatus Helicobacter avistercoris
GTAATGCTCTACACAGCTATTGCTCAAGGATACAAAGAAATTTATCTTACAGGTATTGACTTCTATAAGGGGGGGGGGGATAGACTATGCTTTCAAAGTAAGAAAAGACGGTAATTTATCGCAAAAAATTCCCGAATTTAAGTTTGATCAATACAAAAATAATCAACATCCTCAAGAACTTGATATTCTTTTTTTAAATATGGCTCAAAGCAACCAAGATATACAGATCTATTCCATTTCTCCTAACACGCCCTTATCAGAAATTGTTCCACTCTCAGATGCTAAAAACAATGATATTTTTGTTTTAAATGAAAAAGCTCATAACTTTACTTGCGATATTGTTTTTCCTAAAGAAAAAAGAGAATCCTTTGGAAAACGATTTAGGAAAAACTTAAAAATTCTCGGTGGAATTTATAAAAACAACAATATTTTTTATAACCTTTTTTCGGATCTTCTCTGTATTTTTAAAGCTATTGGTCGGTCATATAAAAACTAAATATTCTTCACTCAAAATCCTCCTCTTCATCAATATCCAAACTCTCCTCTCTACCCATCACATAAGATAGAGGGTTGTCATTGAAACTTGTGTTTTCACTCAGTCTTGAAATCGCATTGATATAGATCGCACCATTAAGCACATAGCATTTTTGCAAATCCTGCCGACGCACAGAGCTTGAGAGTGGCAAAAGATTACACAATCGCTCATTCTCAATCCTTCTCATAAATAGTGGATTCTCTAAGCTCTCACATACACTTGCAAGATCCTCTCCATATTTGAGAAACTTCTCATAAGCCTCTTTGATGTGTTTTGCACTCCTTAGTGGGGAAGTGGGTTGAAGCAAGATGAGGGCATCAAACTCTTTGCCTATTTCTTTGTATCGATTCACTGCCTCGATCACGCACTCAATGCTTTTGCTCTCATCTCTTGCACTCCTTTCACTTCTAAGAAATGGCACACTTGCCCCATACTCTCTAGCAATACAAGCATATTTCTCACTATCTGTGCAGACAAAAATTTCATCACACACCCCACTCTCTAGGGCACTTTGAATGCTATGAGCCATCAGAGGCAATCCTCTAAAATTTCTGATATTTTTATCTTTTACCCCCTTACTCCCACTTCGTGCAGGAATGAGTGCTAAAACTCTCATAGCATATCCACAAACTTCTTTTGAAGTTTTTTGCCCCAAATCTCTGAATTTTCCAATACAGCCATAAATTCTTTTGCACTCTCCCCTTTGCCAAACTCTAGCTTTGGCTTCAAGACAAGATTTTGCACTTTCTCAATGGCACTCAAAATCTCTTTCTCACTCTCTTTTGCACTCACAATCGCCTCACTCTCTTTATATCTCCCCTCTTGCCTAGAGCCAAGATTGATACAAGGGATTCCATAAATGGGTGCTTCTCTAATCCCAGCAGAGCTATTGCCGATGATGAATTTTGCATTTTTGAGCAAAGTTAAGAAAGATTCAAATTTTAGAGATTTAAAAAGTGCAAAGTGAGAATCTCCCTCTAGGCTTTTGTAGGCTTTGAGAATGGTTTTTGAACCTAGATCATTGTTGGGATAAATCACGATGTAATTAAGCTTACTTTTTTTTAGTGCCTTTAGTGTTTGAGTGATGTTTTTTTCTAGATTTTTTTCTTCTGTTGTAACAGGATGATACAGAAAAATTGCATACTCTCCTTTAAAGGATTGGATTTGATAGTAGTGCTTCTCCACCTCTTGCATACTGGGCAAATCCCCAAGCATCAAATCAATATCAGGAGAGCCTATGACAAACACATCCTCTTCTCTCTCGCCTAGCTGAAGCAGTCGTTTCTTTGCCTCATCATTGGCTACAAAGTGCAGATGGGCAAGTTTGGAGATGCTATGGCGGATAGATTCATCAATCGTCCCACTCACCTCTCCCCCCTCAATGTGAGCGACTAAAATATTATTAAACGCTCCTACAATCGCACCGCAGAGTGCCTCTAGTCTATCTCCATGCACTACGATAAGATCGGGTTTGTAGTCTTTGACAAAAGCAGAAAACTGCTTGATACTCTCTGAGAGGGCAAGATCCATTTTCTCGTGATGTTTGTAGGGTTTGGCTAAAAACACTTCATCAAACCCATCTTTGTAAATCTCAATAAAAGTCTTTCCATACAGATCTAAGAGGTGCATTCCACAAGCAAAGATTTTATACTCAAATTTTTTGCTCTCTTTGACCTCTTGCACCAAAGCTTTGATCTTCCCCCAATCCGCTCTTGTGCCTGAGAGAAAAACAATCTTTTTCAATCGATCATCTCCCAAGTGATATGCGTATCGTTTTCAATATCGCATTTTGCTACTCTCCCTAGAATCTCCTCAAAAGACTCCGCCTTGATTTCTCCCACTCCTGGGCGTTTGACCCATAGATTTTCTTTGCTAAAAACCTCTCCTTTTTTAATAGGTGCAATGCTTACGCAAGTAGAAAATGCAAAATCAATCGTAACCTTCTCTTCTTGTGTTGGCTCTTTTCTTCCCCCTCTCATTGCAAAGATTTCTTTTGCAGAGAGGATTAGATCTTTGCATTCGCCCTCATCCATAGAACAGATAATATCAGGACCTTCTCTATCTTTTCTATCTGTGAAATGTCGCTCAACAATACTTGCTCCTAAAGCCATGGCAGATTTGCACGCATTGTTGTTGAGCGTGTGATCGCTTAACCCAATGGGAATATTGGGGAATTCTCTCATCATCTCTTGCATTGCTCCAAGTCGCACAAGATGAGGAGGGGTAGGATAGAGATTTGTGGTATGAAGTAAGGCATAGGGGACTTTGTAGTCTTCTAAGATTCTTACAGCTTTCTTCACACTTGACAAATCATTCATTCCAGTAGAGACGATCATAGGTTTTCCAAAACTTGCAATGTGTTTAAGCAATGGGTAGTTATTCATCTCCCCTGAACCAATCTTATAAGCACTTACCCCCATTCTCTCTAGTCTATCTGCCCCTGCACGCGAAAAAGGAGTGGAGAGGAAAATCATCCCATGCTCTTCTACAAACTCTTTTAGCTCCTTCTCTTCATCTTCACTCAAAGCACATTGGCTCATAATCTCATAAATGCTCTTTTTGCTATTTCCTGGAATAGTCTTTTTGGCAAGTGAGCTCATTTCATCTTCAATGATATGGGTTTGATGCTTAAGGATCTCTACTCCTGCTTTTTTTGCACTAAGCACCATTTCTTTTGCAACTTGCAAAGATCCGTTGTGATTGATCCCGAGCTCAGCAATGACTAAAGGCTTATACTCGCTTCCGATTTTTCTATGTTGGATTTGGATAAAGTTTGACATGAAGTAACCTAAAAATAGAATTTTTGAGATTAATTGTAACAAATTCTCTTTTTGTATATAATGAAAAACATAAATTGCCCTAGGGCTTACTTAATAGGAGGTTTCTATGGAAACAATTGTCAAAGTCTTAGGCGATATCAATAGTTTTGCATACACTTACTATTTGGTAGGGTTGCTTATCCTAGCAAGTGTGTTTTATAGCTTCAAGCTCAGATTCGTTCAAATAAGTATGCTTAAAGAAGGTTTTAGGGTTATCACAGAAAAACCTGATGGCAAAAGTGATGCCCTTAGCTCATTCCAAGCTCTCACTATCTCCGTGGCTTCTCGCGTAGGGATAGGGAATATTGCCGGAATTGCTGTGGCTGTGGCTGTTGGAGGATCGGGGTCTGTGTTTTGGATGTGGGTGATGGCATTTTTTGGAGGAGCAAGTGCATTTGCTGAAAGCACGCTAGCTCAAATCTATAAAAGTCACGATGGGGATGGGTTTAAAGGTGGGCCTGCATACTATATGAAAAAAGCCCTCAATCAACCTTTGCTTGGCACAATCTTTGCAATCACTTTGATTTTTACTTATGCTTGTGGTTTCAATGGCTTACAATCTTATACGATGACTTCTTCTTTTGCCATTTATTATCCCAATCCTAGCGAGTTTGAAAATAGTCAATGGACAATTCTTATCGGTCTGATTTCTGCAGGAGTTTCTGCGATTTTATTTTTTGGCAAAAACAATCTAATAGGGAAAGTCAATGCCTATGTTGTTCCTGCCATGGCCTTGTTTTATATTGCATTAGCTTTGCTTGTAACATTGCTCAATCTCTCTTCTCTTCCTGAAGTTTTGCGTGATATTTTTAAGAACGCATTTGACTTCAAAGCGATCTTTGGAGGATTTGCAGGAAGTGCGGTGGTGATTGGAATCAAGCGTGGGCTTTTTGCCACAGAGGCAGGAATGGGATCAGCTCCAAATGCTGCAGCCTCAGCTCATACAACTCATCCAGTTAAGCAAGGGTTGGTTCAAGCCATTAGCGTGCTAATTGGGGTAATGATCTGCACTAGCACAGCATTCTTGGTTCTCTTCTCTCAAGCTTATGTAGAGAAAAAAGCTACGGCTTTGCCACTTGTTCAAATGGCGATGAATGAATATTTTGGCCCATTGGGGATGCACTTTGTAAGTATTGCGGTAGTGTGCTTTGCTCTAACATCTCTTATTGGAAATTACTATTATGCACAAGCCAATATCAAATATCTCACAAACTCAAAGGCTGTAATGGTGATTTTTAATATTTGTGCAGTTGTGATGGTTTTTGTAGGTTCTCAAATGAAGCTTGATTTGGCGTGGGAGCTTGCTGATGTGATGATGGCGATTATGACTACACTCAATATCATTGCCATTCTTTTCCTCTCACATATCGTTACAAAAACACTCAAAGACTATATTGATCAAAGAAAGGAAGGGATAAATCCTGTCTTTGACCCCAAAAAATTAGGGATCAAAAATACAGAGTGCTGGGAAGATGGAAAATACTAAACCTTTCAAAAAACCTATTGTCATTGCTGGCAATGGGCCTTCTCTTGCTCAAATTGATTATTCACTTCTTCCGCAAGATTATGATGTGTTTCGTTGTAATCAATTTTATTTTGAAGATCAATACTTTTTGGGCAAAAAGATTAAGGGGGTGTTTTTTAATCCCTTTATTCTAAAAGAGCAGTTTTTTACACTTCATCACCTTAAAGAGAGGGGGGAGTATGAGGTAGAAGATGTGTATTGCAATATCACAATGGGAATATGGGATAGGCAGACATGGGATGGAAAGCCCAAAAATCTACAAGAGTGGCTCAAATATGACTTCCCAAGCGTGAAAAATACCTATCCATTTTTAGAGCAGATGAATCAATTTAATGCATTGCACAAATTCTACGCACTCTATTATGAAAAACGCTTTACTACTGGGATTTTAATGATGATTGTGGCACTAGCTCAGGGTTATAAGGAGATTTATCTTACGGGGATTGATTTTTATGAGAGTGGGGGATTGAGCTATGCGTTTAATATAGAAGATAAAACTCAACTCCAAGAAAAAATACCCACCTTTTCCCAAGGGGGATTCAAAGATGAAGTGCATGAAAAAAATGTAGATATAGAGGCTATTAAGCTTGCTCTTCAAATCCCTGATGTCAAGATTTATTCTCTCAACCCCTCTAGCACAATGAGTTCTATTATTCCTCTTGCTCCAAAGCAAAATACACAAAACCAACCGCAAAACAAGCCAGAGAATTATATTTGCGATCTCCTTTCCTTGCCAACAAAAGACACCCCCCCCCCCCCTCATAGAAATCAAAACTTCTGTCTAAAACACCCCTTTTATTGTGTCAAACAACTTCTCCAAAACTTCTTCAAATAGGCGTTGTCATTTTGTTTCTAATAACTTAAAATACAAGGGAGTATGAATGAAAAAATCTTTAGATTTTTTATTTTATCTTTAATGATGTGCTGTGGATTTTCTTATGCCAAAGAAATTCATATCAAAGATGTTTTGGGAAGAGAGGTTGTTTTACAAGAGTTGCCTCAAAGAATTGTTTTGGGGTTTTATTATACGGATTATCTTGCTGTTGGGGGAGTTAAGGCGTTGGATAAGGTTGTGGGATTTTCTAAGGCTGTATGGACAGATTGGACTCCTGCAAGTTGAGAACTTTATTCAAAAACTCTTCCTAAGCTCAAGAAAATTGCTGATGTTGGAGAGGTTGAAGTGGGAACTTTTAGTATAGAAAAAGTATTGTCTCTTAAGCCCGATTTGCTTCTTTTGGCAGATTGGCAATATCAAGTTTTAGAGATTGATTTAGAGCCAATTGATAAGGCTGGAATCCCTATTGTAGTGATTGATTACAATAGAGAATCTCCCTCTTTGCACATCCTAAGCACAAAGATTTTGGGGCAAATTACAGGAGAGGAGCAAAGAGCTAAAGAGCTTTGTGAGTTTTATCAAAACACCCTAGATCAAATCCAAAGCACAATAGCACAAGCAAATCGAGCTAAGCCCAAAGTGTATGTAGAGTTTGGCAATAAAGGACCAAGCGAGAGTGGCTTTACTTTTGGGAAAAATATGTGGGGACCTTTAATTGAGCTGGCTATGGGAGAAAATATCGCTAAACCCTTTATTGAACAATGGGGGCCAATGAATCCTGAACAAATTTTGGTTTCAAGACCTGATGTTATTTTTATTGCTGGAAGAGAAACCGAGCTTAAGAAAAATAAGGAGGCAATGGTAATGGGGGTTGAAATCCCTCAAAATGAGGCTCAAAAACGCCTTGATGGATATAAGCAACGCCTAGGGTGGAGTTCACTTCCAGCGATTAAAAACAATCAGCTCTATGGAGTTTATCAGGGAGCTTCAAGGACTTTGGCAGATATTGCAATGGTGCAGTTTATAGCACAAGCTCTTTACCCAGATCTATTTGAAGGAGTTGATGCCCAAAAGCTCTATATTGATTTTCACAAAAAATACTTGCCTGTGATTCCTAGTGGAACTTTTGTCATTCAAGCAAGTTCAAAGTAAAAAATCCTAAGAGTATTATCTATGAGTGTGAAGAGTATTTTGCTTGCCCATCGCCAAAAGGAGAGAAGGAAAGTCTTAATCATGGTGGGGGTGGGGATTTTGACTTTTGTTTCTTTTTTGTTTGATGTTGCAACAGGTCCTTCGATGATCCCGCTTAAAAGCGTGATAGAGGTGATTGCTTCTCATTTTTTCTCTGAAATTGTAGTGGAGCCTTCTGTGGCAATTATTGTTAATGATTTGAGATTGCCAATAGCACTCATGGCATTGTTTGTTGGATGTGCTTTGGGAGCTGGAGGGGCTGGGATTCAAACTTTGCTAAATAATCCTATGGCAAGCCCCTATACTCTTGGACTTGCTGCAGCCTCTGGACTAGGAGCTTCACTTGTGATTACTTTTGGGACTTTGGGATTGCCTTTGCTTTTTGCTGTGCCATTGGGGGCTTTTGTGATGACAATGCTTGCTTCTGGAGTACTGTTTGTTTTTGCATCTTTTAGGAATTTTGGAAGCTCAATGCTTGTACTTGTGGGGATTGCATTGTTGTTTTTGTTCCAAAGCATTCTCTCGCTTATTCAATATCTCTCCTCACCTGAAGTTTCCCAACAGATTCTCTTTTGGCTTTTTGGAAGTTTGCAAAAATCAAATTGGATCAATCTTTGGATAGTAGGAGGAGCAACCTTTGTGTGTGCTGGGATTTTGATTGCAAATTCTTGGCAACTCACAGCACTCAAGCTCGGAGAAAGCAAGGCATTGAGTATGGGGATCAATCTCTCAAGGCTAAGATTAAAAGTGCTTATCTTGATTTCAATTATGACAGCCACTGCTATTAGCTTTGTTGGAGTGATTGGTTTTATTGGGCTTGTCGCTCCTTATATCGCAAGAATGGTGGTTGGAGAGGATCAGAGATTTTTCTTGCCTAGCTCAATGCTTATTGGTGCTTGTTTTTTGTCCATCTCATCTGTTTTGTCCAAAGCTATTGTAATGGGGGCACTCTTCCCTGTGGGGATCATTACTTCTTTTGTGGGGGTGCCTTTTTTCTTTTGGATCATTCTTTCAAGGAGGAATTTGTGCTAAGTCTTAAGAATTTCTCCATTAAGCGTGGAGAGAATTGCGTCGTTGGTGGTGTGAATCTGGATTTTGTGCCAAAGAAAATATATGCGATTTTAGGGCCAAATGGTGCAGGAAAATCCTCATTTATTCGAGGTATTTTTGGTGAGTTGAGATTTTGTGGGGAAGTTTTTTTAGGCGGTGAGAAATTTTCCCATAAAAAAGGATGGAAAAAACATTTTGGCTATATGCCTCAAGATATTGGGATTGATGTAAATTTGAGTGCTTTGGAAGTCGTCTTGCTTGGGAATCTTGATGAGCCTGTGAGTGCATTGGATATGCATCATCAGTGTGTTTTGCTAGATTGTTTGAGGAAACAAACTAGAGAAAAGGAACTCATCACCCTTGTGATCCTTCACGATCTTTCTCTTGCTTCAGAATTTTGTGATGAAATCATCTTCTTGCATCACTCAAGAATCTAGGCTAGGGGTTTGCCATCACAAATATTAGAGTATTCACTTTTGCAAGATATCTATAAAGTCAATGCAAAAATTTTCTATGATGATAGGGGCACCCCCGCAGTCATCGCCAAATCTGCAATTTTAGAGGAGTTAAGATGAAAAAAGTATTTTTTGTGCTTTTAGTATTGATGAGTCTTGAGGCAAAAAACTATGAAATCAAGATGCTTGATATGGATGAGAATGGAGAGAGTATGGTCTTTGATCCAGGATATTTGCATATTGAAGTGGGAGATAGCGTGACTTTTCTTCCCACACACAAGAGTCATTATGTTCAGAGTAAGGTCATCCCAGAAGGTGCTAGTCATTTTCTGAGCGAACTTGATGAAGAGGCAACCTTTACTTTTGATAATGAGGGGATTTATATCTATGTTTGTCCTCCTCATCAAATGATGTCAATGATAGGAATCATTCAAGTAGGGAATGCTGTAAATATCCAAAAAGTTAGAGAGATGATTCCAAAGCTTGAGGGAAGAGCAATGACAAATAAGGGAAGATTGAGTGAGTATGCAAAGCAAATCAAAGAGTAAAATCCATATCGCCACTTCCTCACAATATCCGCAAGGAAACGCGGATTTAAGAGATTTGCTTGATTCTTTGAGAAGAATGAGGATGGAGTGTGATTTTTTGGTTTGGGGAGAGAGAGGTGTTTGTCGTGGGAATTTGCTTCTATCCTTGGCAGTTTGGGATTATTCAAGCAATCCAACAAATTTTCTCGCTTGGCTCAAAGACTTGGAGGAGAGCGGAGTAAAAATCCTCAATCCCCTTGCAACGATACAAAAAAATATCAACAAACGCTATCTTTTGGACTTGCAAGAGAGGGGTATTCCTATCATCCCTAGTGAATTTATAGAGTATGACAATCTTAAAAACAAGGATTTGAGAGGAAAGGTGCTTAAGCCTGTGATTGGGCAGAGTGGAATGGGGGTAGAGAGAGGAGAGAAGGCGGATTTTTCTCATTATCCTCAAGGAGTGATCATCCAGCCTTTTATTCCAAGTATCCAAGAGAGCGGGGAGGTTTGCTTTGTCTTTTTTGGAGGGGAGTTTAGATATAGCATTTTAAGAAAACCAAAGGAGTGGAGAGCAAACTCAAAGTATGGAGTAGAGATTAGCTTGATTGAGGCAAAAAAAGAGTGGATTGATTTGGCATATCAAGCCTTAGATGGCATAGAGTATTTTTATGCAAGAGTAGATTTATTCATTCAGCCATTGCTTATCAGTGAGGTTGAACTCATTGAACCTGCATTGTATTTTTCACATTCCCCCTACTCTTTGGAACTTTTTAAAATCTCCTTGCAGAAATTTTTTAAAGATTCTTATAAGAAGATTATTTTTTTGCAAATCTTAGCATCCATTCCCCACACCACGCTACAAATGCAAAAGCAAAAAAACAATACCTCCCTACAAAATCCGCCTCTTGAAGTGTTTTTGAAGAAAGAGCAAAAAATACAATCCCTACAAGCAAAAAGATCATATTTGTTTTCTCATAAAATCCAAACAAACTCTTCTTTTTTTTATAAAGCACAAGCAGAGCAATAAGTCCGATAACAAAAAAAATCAAATCCAAATAATAAATCCCTCTTGCCTTACAAAAATACCCTTGAAGAGCAAAGCCCATAAGAGTGTAAATCATCACATTGACTGATGGCATCAAATCCAACAAAAAATCTCCCAACGCTCCATTTTTTATTTTCATCCCCAAGAGCAAATAACTCAGGGGTAAAAAAACAAAAAACAGATACATTCCTGTTAATATCATTATCGCGTGAGGATCTTTTTGGAAACCACATCCTGATCCATCAGCAAAAACCAAATCCAGCAAGTCAACATTATTTTGCGATCCGCTCAGAGAAAAACACAAAATAAAAGCAAAGGATAGAGCCAAACTAATAATAGTGCTTTTGTAATAGAAGTGGAATTTTTGATTCCAGCTTGAGAGTATGAGCGCAATGATGCAAAAAATAAAGCCAACAAAAATAAAGCCATACAAAAAGAAATCAAAAATCCTTCCACTCTGTGTCAGTAAGGCATAAAGTTGAGAAAAAGAATCCCAAAAAGTAGAGACAAGAAGAGAGAGGGAAACAAAAACAAACAAGAAAAAAAACAAGTAAGAAAAAGCGATTTCAATTTTAAATTTCATTTTCTACCTACTGATTTTTTGCAAAATATCCATCAATCCCATTGGCAATCCCATTGGCAAGCAGAGCTTGAAAATCTCGATGATTGATTCTTCTGCCCTCATTTGGATGAGAAATATAGCCTATTTCAATTAGAACGGAGGGCATCAATGCACCTGCAAGCACCCAAAAAGGTCCCTCTCTTACCCCACCATCTACGAGATTGGGATAGCGATTTTTTAATTCTCTGAGCATTCCACTTTGAATATCGATTGCGAGTTTGTTTGATGCAATGATTCGATGGGTGTTGAGTGAGTTGAGAAAAGAGAGCTTGGAGAAATAATTCATCGTATCAATATCATCTTTGTTTTCTTTCTCAGCCACCATTCTTGCCCTCTCGCTTCTTGCCGTTGAGAGAAAATAAGTCTCAATGCCATTTGCTGTTTTTGATGATCGTTTTGGGACTGAATTTGCGTGAATGGAAACAAACAAATCTGCGTTTTTCTCATTTGCAAAATCTGTCCGCTCCCTAAGCCCCAAATAAACATCCTGACTGCGAGTCATATAAACAATATATCCCCTCTTTTTAAGCTCTTTCTCCAAGAGCTTTGCAACATTTAGAGTAATCACTTTCTCACATACTTTCAAAATACCTATCGCACCACAATCTTTCCCTCCATGTCCAGCATCAAGCACAATGCGTTTTTTACTGCTTTTTTTCTGTTCCTGTTTTAAGGGGAGCTTTTGAGTTTTTTTCTTTTCTGAAAGTATGGGGAACTGATCATCTTTTGGATCAATATCGATATAGAGATGCTTATCTACAAATCTTAGCCCATAATCAGTCTTTTTCTCAGAAGAGATGACAACTCGGACTATTTTTGGATTAAATTGTAAGATTTGTACTTGAGTTTTATTGGGGAAGCGATAGGTTTTTTTCTTTGTTGATAAAACTGCTTCGATCTCTAAGAGTCCTTTTTGGGGTGAGAGGGATTTTTGCTTGAGATCATTGAGCTGGATTTTGCGATTGAAAGTAATCTTAATATTGCTCTTGCCAAAAGGAACAATCTGCACAATTTTCAAGGTTTGAGAAGGGGTTGCTGGATAGAGCCAGCAGGCAAAAAACAGCAAAAATGCAAGGAATCTTGCCATCAAGCCTACTTAGTCAGCTCTTCAAAAATAGCTTTTACTGTTGTGATTTCTTTGATTTTATATCCATTGGCTCCTGTAAAAAATAAGCCATTGATCCCATCTCCATTGTAACCAGCACTCAAAGAATCTGCAATGCAATATCCTACGGCTTTGGCTTCCACACCTCGATGGCAAGGACTCACACAGTTGCTTACACAGCGAATTTTTGGAGCGGTGCCTTCTTTGATACGCTCCAATACTCCAGTTTTTATCGCTCTTGCAGGATAGCCTACTGGGGACTTGACAAGTGCGATATCTTCTTGAGTGATTTTGGGCATAAGTTCGCGATAGTAAGGTGCATCACACTCATAAGTCCCCAAAAATCTAGTCGCCATTTGCACTCCACTAGCTCCTAGAGAAATCATTGTGTTGATATCTTCTCTATCCCATACTCCGCCAGCAGCAATGATTGGGATATTTCCCCATTTTTTTGCTTCTTCAAGCACCTGAGGAATGAGATTTTCAAGCTGATTTTCTGGTTTAAGACAATCCTCATAGCTAAAGCCTTGATGTCCTCCACTTAATGGTCCTTCAACAACGACTGCATCAGGCACCCTAGCATATCGCTCACTCCAGCGTTTGCAGATAATACGCAATGCCCTAGCAGAAGAAACAATAGGCACAAGGGCAACATCAGGAAAGTTTTTGGTAAATTCGGGCATATTTGTAGGAAGTCCTGCACCAGTAACAATGAGGTTAGCTCCTGCCTCACAGGCATCTCTAACTACTCGTCCATACTCATTGATAGCATACATAATATTTGCTCCCAATGGATTATCTCCACAAATCTTTCTTGCACTCTTAAAAATCTCTTCTAAGGCTTTTTTAGAATAAAAATTGATTGCTTCAAATGGCTTGGAATTTACAATTTTCTCCACAAATGCTAGATTTTTGTAATACCCAGTCCCTACACAACTAATAATCCCCAAACCGCCTTCTTTACTGACATTTCCTGCCAAATTATCCCAGCTAATCCCCACGCCCATTCCCCCCTGAAAAATAGGATACTTAATAATATGTTTTCCAATTTGTAATGGTTTGAGTTGGATCATTCTTTCACCTTATTTAATTATGATTTTTGCAAATTTTCTCTTGCCAATTTGAAATACATACTCTCCACTTGAGAGTTTGAGATTTTCATCACTAATTTTTTCTTGATTGATTCTAAACGCTCCTGCCTTGATTTCTCGTCTTGCCTGAGAAGTTGAATCAACCATTCCACTCTCTTTTGCAATTGTGTAAACCCACTCGCCTTCAGAAAATGTAAAACTCTTCAAATCTTGGGGTATCTCATTTTTGCTAAACACCGCATCAAAAGCCTCTTTTGCACTTTTTGCTTCTTGCTCATTGTGATAACGCTCTACAATCTCTAATGCGAGATTTTCTTTTGCAACTTTAGGATGCAAGGCTCCTTTTAGCACATTTTGTTTAATTTCTTCAATCTCTGCAAGAGTTTTTGAACTCAATAGCTCATAATACTTCCACATCAAGTCATCAGAAATGCTCAAAATCTTAGCATACATTTGCTTTGGCTCTTCTGTGATTCCTACATAATTGCCTAGGCTTTTGCTCATTTTTGCCACCCCATCAAGCCCCTCAAGCAATGGCATCATCATCACAGATTGTTCTTTGCCAATCTCATAGGCTCTCTGCAAGGTTCTACCCATCAAAAGATTGAACTTCTGATCATTCCCTCCTAGCTCAATATCACTTTTAAGTGCAACAGAATCATATCCTTGAAGCAAGGGGTAAATAAACTCCACAATAGAAATGGGTTGATTACCTTTAAAACGCTTTGTAAAATCATCTCTCTCAAGCATTCTTGCCACAGAAAATTTTGAAGTCAATTCGATCATCCCTGCACTTCCTAGGGGAGTAAGCCAAGTAGAGTTAAACACAACCTCGCACAAAGAGGGATCTAAGATCTTAAAAACTTGCTCTTGATAAGTGAGGGCATTTTGTTTGACTTGCTCTTGGCTAAGTGGTTTTCTTGTTTCACTTTTTCCAGTAGGATCTCCAATACACGCTGTAAAATCTCCAATCAAAAATTTTACAAATGCTCCATATTTTTGAAAAGTTGCAAGTTTTTGCAAAACCACAGTGTGTCCTAAGTGCAAATCTGGTGCCGTGGGATCAAATCCAGCTTTAAGGATATATCTCTCCCCTGTTGCATAAAATCTCTTAACAAGCTCCTCTATCCTCTCAAATCCAATGATCTCAACGCTTCCACGCCTAATTTCTGCTAATGCTTCTTGAATCTTTTGCATACCCTCTCCTAAGCCCTTAATGATAGGCATCTTTTAAATTTTGAAATTCTACAATTTTATATTTGTTTATCAAGGTATTTTTGAGTTCTTTGATATTCCTATCTCCGCTCTCAAGCACCACCTCAAAGTGAGTAAAGAATTGATCTTTGTATCCTTTGTAGGAGATTCCTACAAGATTGCAGTCAAGTTTTGCCAAATCTGATAAAAATCTTGCAAGCGAGCCCTTAGTATCTTCTAGCAAAACAATGACCTTGTATTTCTCAGAAACCTTGCCCACCCAATCGACAAAAACCATTTTTGTTTTGTCTTCTATTTTTGCCTTTTCACACAATCGATGATGTACAATAACCTTGTCATTTTCTAGCAACCCCATCAGCTCATCTCCTTGCTTTGGGTAACAACAATAATCATACAAGACTCCATCAATTGGTTTATGGCTTAGGATTTTAAGGTTTTCTATCTCGTATTTTTTTATCTCCCAATTTAAATAACGCAAACGCGTAAAAAGTGACCCCTCCTTACGAAAAGACTCCACTAAATTTTTGGATAACTCCTTAATCCCCTCACAGCTCAGGATCGATTTCAAACCCAATCTTTCAATACAATCTGTGATTTGCTCTTTACTTTTATTGAAGTTAAAGAGAGTTCTGAGGATTTGCAATGTGATTTTATTGTTGATTTCTTTGAGCTTGTTTTGACAGCTGATTCTAAGATTGTTCTTTGCTTTTGAAGTTTTGACAATATCAATCCATGAGGATCGCAAACCTCTCTCCTCTCCAGTAACAATGCGAACAATATCTCCACTTTTTAATCGCTCCAAGAGACTGACTTTTTGGTTATTAACGTATGCTCCAATAGCCTTATCTCCCAATTCAGTATGCACTGCATAGGCAAAATCTAACGCAACTGCACCAGAGGGGAGAGAATACACATCTCCTCTTGGAGAAAATACTGCTATATCTTCTTTATATAAATCGCTTTTAACTAGCTCATAAAACTCTGCAATATTTTGATCTTTGTATTCAATATTGCTAAGCCAATCAAGAGAGATTTGATTGCCCATTTTGTATTTCCAATGAGCTGCAAGACCATATTCTGCACTTTTTTGCATATCAAAGGTGCGAATCTGGACTTCAAAAATTGTGCTTTCATCAAAAAGAGTGGTATGAATGGTTTGATAGCCATTTTCTTTTGGCAAGGCAATATAGTCTTTAAATCTTGCAACAATAGGCTTAAGATGCAAATGCACCACTCCTAGCACCTTGTAGCAATCAATCTCACTTCTTACAATCACTCTAACTGCAAGAAGATCTAAAATCTCTTCAACTCCCACACCCTTTCTTTGCATTTTTAAATATATGGAGTAGGGACGCTTAAGGCGATGTTGGATCTCAAAATCTTCTTCACCAAAACCCTCTTGCATCAAAAGATTTTTTAGCTTTGTAACAAATTGCTCTAGTTTTCCCTCTAAGACAAGACGATTTTCTCCTAGAAAAGATTCGATTCTTTTGTATTCCTCTTTGAAAAGATAGTAAAAACTGCGATCTTCTAGCTCATTTTTGATGCTTGAAATTCCTAGTCGATAAGCAATAGGAGCATAAACAACCAATGTCTCTTCTGAGATCTTCTTTTGTTTCTCTTCACTCAAAGACTCCAGTGTGAGCATATTGTGCAATCGATCACAAATTTTGATAAAAATAGCTCGAATATCCTTGATGGAGGCCAAAAGCACCTTGCGGAACGAAAGTGCTGAGGAGAGCATTTTGGTATTGGGAATCCCTTGGGGAATATTCTCATCTCTAAGCTCAATAATTTTTGTGAGAGCATCCACGATCTGAGCTACTTCATAACCAAACTCTGCTTCCACTTCTTGAAGTGAGAAATGCGTATCTTCTACCACATCATGAAGCAAAGAAGAGCAAATCATCGCCTCATCTCCTCCAAAAAAAGCCACAATACCTGCAACACAAATAGGATGGATAATATAAGGCTCTCCACTTTTGCGATATTGATCCTTGTGAGCTTGAGTAGCAAAATCAATTGCTTTTTGAATCTTTGGCGTGATTTGAATATATGAAGAGAGAAGAGTGAGGGACTCTTGGATGCTTTTGCATCCTTTTAGAGTCTCAAAAAACTCCATAAATTACCTTTGAGGCTGAATATCTTGAATTGAAGCAAGTGTAATTTTTTCTTCTGCGATCTCCATCATTGCAATATCTGCAAGTTTATGCACTTTCAAGTCCATATCTACAAGTGGTTTTGCACCATTGCTAAGCTCTTTTGTGCGTGCAAAAACAAGATTGGACAAAACATAACGATCGTTTCCTGTTTTTTCTAATGCCTTTGCTGCGATTTCCTCTGTTCTCATTTCTGATCCTTTTTTTTATTTTTATTTTACTATGAAAATGCCTATTTCACAATAGAGCAAATCCCTTCTTTTCCATTGATGATTTGCAAAAGATTGCCTTTTTTGAACATATTACATACCACGATGGGAAGTTTGTTGTCTTTTGCAAGTGCAATAGCAGTGTCATCCATTACCTTGATATGATCTTTGAGTGCATCATCATAGCTCAATTCATTTAACATCACAGCATCTGAGTATTTTGCGGGATCTTTATCATACACCCCATCAACTTTTGTTGCTTTGATAATCATATCCGCTTCGATCTCCACAGCTCTTAGAGTTGCAGCAGTATCTGTTGTAAAATAAGGATTCCCTGTCCCTGCACTAAAAATCACCACTCGCCCCTTTTGCAAATGTCTAATTGCTCGACGATAAATGTAGGGCTCACAAACCTCTCTAATCTCCATTGCACTCTGCACTCTAACACTTAGCCCAATATGCTCTAGTGCTTCTTGCACAGCAATTGCATTAATCACAGTGGCCAACATCCCCATATAATCTCCACTTGTTCGCTTGATGATCCCCTCAGCACTTGCACTCACACCTCTAATGATATTTCCTCCCCCGATTACAATTCCTACCTCTACCCCACTTTCAACCAAAAGCTTAATCTCTTGGGCGATAAAACTCAAAATCTGACTATCAATCCCAAATCCCCCTTCACCTGCAAGGGCTTCTCCTGAAAATTTTACTAAAACTCTTCTTGCCATAATCCTTCCTTTCAAAACAAACTAAAGAATTTTAGACTAAAATCTCTCAAAAACGCCATTGAAGTATAAATTCACTCCCTTTTTTTAGCTCACTTTTGCACTCAATCTTGATTTTAAACTCATCACAAATCTTTTTCACAATACTCAACCCCAATCCAAATCCTCCCTTAGAGTTATCAAAACGCGTATAGCGTTTGAAAATATGTTCTAAATCTTTTTGTGCGATTCCATAGCCATTGTCTTTGATGGAGAGGAAATTCTCACCCTCAGCTTGAAAGGTTCTAACTTGCACATTTCCATTTTTGGGCGTGTATTTATATGCATTGCTCAAAAGATTGTCAATCACAAGCGAAATGCTTTTGGCATTGGCTTTGAGCATAACCTCTTGAAGTTCTGAGGTAATGGAGATATTTTTTTGTGCAAAGAGCATTTCAAAATAATTCAATCTCTCCTTAATCAAAGCAGAAACATCAATCTCCTCGATCTTGTTTTCCAATCGTCCAAAAGAAGTGTAAATCAAGGAATGATAAATACTCTCCAGCGTCCTTGAAGCCACAATGATGGAGGAAAATTTTTTGAGATCTTTTTCTTCTAATTTGCTTTTATCAATCCGATCAACGCTCATTTGCAATACACTCAAAGGAGTGTTGATCTCATGAGTGGTATCTTTGATAAAGAGATTAAGCTCTTCGATTTTTTGATTGAGTGGTTTGAGTGCAAAACGCACAAGGAAAAATCCCACAATCCCCATCATCACAAGCAATGCTCCAAAAATCCCCCAAATCTTTATTCTCAATTTCCAAAGTAGATTTTCTACATCTCCACCATCAATGATGATTCTAAAATCATCCTCAGGTTTTGAGAAATTCCCCTCCATTCCAGAAAAATCTTCTTTGGCTCTTGGGGTTTTTTTGTAGAGAAAATCAGGGCGTCCATAAGAACTTAGAACTGCGTGATGATCAATGATATATACACCATTTTCTTTTGGCACACTCAAAGGGTCAATTTTCATATTGTTATAAACAAGCTCGCCTTTTTGATTGAAAGCGGCAATGAGATAGCCTGATTCTAAGGAAATGGATTGCAAAATCGCTCTTTGTCCCTCGAGGGATTGCACAAAAAATCCATATTTTCCTTTTTTTGCTAGGACATGAATAAGACGCTTGCTTAGATTTTTAACTTCGTGGAATGAACGGGTTTTGAGCAAATTTAGCTCTCCGTAATACCACATTCCAAAAATAATGCTCAAAAAAACAGTTGTGCTTATCATATAAAGCGAGAGAATGCTAAGCGTTGTTTTTTTTGCCTCATTCATAGCAATATCCTAAGCCCCTTTTGGTATGGATACAATCTTTCCCGATTTGTTGGCGAATATTTTTGATATACACACGCAATGAAGCAAAACTTGGCTCTTCATATCCCCAAAGTCGATAAGAAATTTCTTCAAGTGTGAGGTATTGTCCTTTGTTTTCAATCAGCATCGCCAAAAGCTCATTTTCTTTGTTTGTAAGTGGTAGTAGAGAATCGCCTCTATAAAGAAGCTTCTGATTCATATCAAACTTCACGCCATTGCCAAAATCTATCGCCTCATTGCCCTTTTTTCCTAAAAGTTTTTGAATACGCAAATACAACTCTTCAAGATCAAAAGGCTTTTTAAGATAATCATCACAGCCACTTTCATAACCCTCTTGCAAATCCGCAATTGTATTAAGAGAGGTTGTAAAAATCGCTGGTGTAGTGATTTTGTGAGATCTCAACTCTTGCAAGATTGAAAAACCATTGCCCAAAGGCACTTTGACATCAAAAATAAAAAGCCCATATTTCCCGCTCATTGCTTGCTCAAGTGCGTCATCGGCATTATCCACACTATAAACTTCAAATCCTTTGGAGATGAGAAATTCCTCTATCATCTCACATAGAACAATCTCATCTTCCAAAAGTAAAATCATTTTTTCTCCTTTAATATGCTTTTTGCACGCGCTCTTTTTTGGTTTGCTTGCAATAGCGTTTTGCAAATTTTCTTAAAAAATGATCTTCACTTGGGGCTTTCTGTAATTCTTGACAAATCATTGCATTTCTTTCTCTCAAATCTTTGACAATCATACTTTCTTCTGCTTTTAATCTTGCTTCCTTGAGTTTAAAACGAAATTCTCTCATTTCTTGAGCACTCATAGTTTGCATTCGCTTAGAAATTTCTCCCAAATAGCTCAAAGCTTCCTTTGGAGCAAATGTCCCACTTTGATTTATCAATTCATCATTGCTCATTTTGGAATAATCTACTCCAAAAACTCCTGTTGCCAATCCTGCAATCATCAAACCCAAACTCAAAAACTTTTTCATTTTTTCTCCTTGATATTTCACACGATTAGATCACACTTAGATAACCCAAAATCACCATAGCGAGCAATCCTGCACCTACACTCGCCCACGCTTTGCCTTTGATTTTATTAAGGTTTGCAATAATAAGACCTGAGATATAAAGAGCCACTAGAGCAAGAGCAAAACCATAGGCTAAAACATCAAAATACCATTTAGCCTTTCCCTTATGCAAGAGCATTGCTAGACCAATAATACCTCTTTGTGTTACCTCTATGCTTGTTCCACTTCCTTTTTGTTTTGCAACTACGCTATAACTTGCACTTCCATACATTACACCACCACCTTTTGCCCCTTTTGCTTCAAAATTACTAGGGAGTCTAAGATTGTTTTTTTCTAACAACTCTTTGATTTTTGTAGGAAGCTCTTCTTTAACAAAAGGAGAATCAATATAAAA
>DXDJ01000063.1 GCA_019115525.1 Candidatus Helicobacter avistercoris
TATCGCTTGTAAGTCCGATAAGTTGGAGAATAGAGATAAAGATATTAAGGAAGTCTAGATAAAGCGAGATTGCTGCATCAATAGGACTATCATACGCGCCTCTTAAGATGTTTTGTGTGTCATAGGCAACATAAAGGCTAAAGAGGATAGCACTTGCTCCTGAGATGATGATTTGAAACATCGAAGAGCCAAGGAAAATATTGATAAGCGAGCAAACTACAACAACAATCAAAGCGATAAATAGCATTTTTCCCATATTTGCCAAATCACTTTTTGTCTTAATCGCATACAAACTCATCGCACCAAAAATGATTGTTGTCATTCCAAGTGCATTAGCTACTGCCCAAATCCCGCTTTTTGCAATCACAAAGCCAAGCAAAGGAACAAGAGTGATACCACTTAGTGTTGTAAAGGCAAAAAGCATCAAAAGATTGAGTCCAGCTTTTCCTCTGCTAAACATCAAACCAAAAAATGCTCCAAGCTCAGCGATAAAAAAAGCCCACTTATAAGTAACGACTGTTTCAAAAAACATAAAACCAATAATTGCACCCAAAGTTGCAAGCAAGAGGCTTCCTGCAAAAAATTTATAAGTTGTTTTTACAAAGCTCACAAGTGCATTGTCATTGGCTTGTGCATAGTCAAATGATTGAGTGTATTCTCTATCATAAAGGCTCATATTTTCTCCTTATTTTTAAGATGAAGCAAAATCATACACTACTTTTGCCTAAGCTGAGTTAATCATAAAATATGGGATTATGGAATTTTATTTGCTAGGAGAAGAAAAAAGAAAAATAAAAATGAGGATAAAACTTGAGTATCAAAATCGCAATTAACGGCTTTGGCAGACTAGGAAGAAGCATTACAAGAGTTATTTTGCAAAGCAGAGATGTAGAGCTGATTGCACTCAATGATGTGAGCAATTGGAGTGTTTTGCACTACCTTTTTTGCAATGATACTATTCACAAATCCTTGCCCTATGAAGTCAAATTTGATGGCCACTCTTTTGAGTTAATGGGGAGAAAGATTAGACTTTTGAGCTGTGCAAATCCTCAAGATATTGATTTCTCAGATGCAGATGTTGTAATTGAATCAAGTGGAAGATTCCTCACTCAAGAACTCACTTCCCATCATCTAGACAAAGGAGCAAAACGAGTCATACTCTCCGCCCCAGCACTTGATGATACCCCAACTTATGTGCTAGGTGTCAATCACAAAGAATACAAAGGTGAGAAAATCATCTCAAACGCATCTTGTACAACCAATGCCCTCGCTCCAATTTGCAAGATTTTGGATACCCATTTTGGGATAGAGAGTGGGATACTTAGCACTATTCATTCATATACAAATGATCAAAACTTGTTAGATAACGCTCATCGTAGTGATTTTCGTCGCTCAAGATGTGCTGGATTAAATATTATCCCTACCTCAACAGGTTCTGCTAAAGCTCTTTATCGTGTATTGCCCAATCTCAAAGGCAAAATGCATGGACATAGTCTAAGAGTCCCTGTGGCTGATGTTTCTATGGTGGATTTGGCGGTTAGAGTCCAAAAGAGTTTGCATATAGAGGAACTTCACTTGCTTTTAGAAGAATATATGCAAGGAGAGATGAAAGGGATTTTGGGATTTGATGAGGATTATAGAGTATCAAGTGATTTTATAGGAAATCCTTTAAGTGCAATCATTGCAAAAGATTTGAGTTTTTCTTTGATGGATAATCACCTCAAGATTATGGCGTGGTATGACAATGAGTGGGGTTATGCCAATAGAATTGTGGAGATGGCAAAAATCCTATGCAAATAATTTTGGCGATACTTTTATTTTGTGCTAGTGCAGAGGCAATTTCTTATTCTGTAACTTCTGCTAATGATCGTAGAGGAGAATCTATGAGCGAGGAGTATCAGGGAGGATTTTCCCCTAAGGTTGTATCCAAAAAGGGATATGGCACACAAAGCAGACGCAATATGCCTGTGGATGTAACTCCTGCACCACGAACTTATACTCGAAATACACAAGTTCCAGTTCAAGTGCGTTCTGCACCGCAGACTTCACGCTCCACTAGAGCGGCACAATCACTCCCAGTGCAAGTTATCCCTCCTCGTCAAGAAAGCTCTAGGGAAGTTAATCCTATTGAATATGGAGTTCAGCCTTACAATCCACCAGTTACTTCTACTCCTCAATCTTCACTGCCCATTCAAGTTGTTCCTCCAGTAAGAGAGCAGGATCAAAAGATTCAGACACCACCTCTAGGTGTAAAAGTCTATCCACCGACAATGGGCAATACTTCCAAAAACACAAACAATGAAATCAAAGTTGATGTTGGACGATCACGCCCTATCACGCAAGAGATGATGTTTTACCCAGAATCTCGCCCAAAAATGAAACTTCCTCCACGCCAACAAAAAAAGTCTGCAACACCACCGCCTCCACCCCAGCCAGTCTATCAAGATCAATATGATGATGATGACAGCGAGCCGTTGTTTGTGAGAAATCGCAATGGCGTAATGCTCGGATTCGGGATAGGAGGTGCCTTTAATCGCTTGTGGGTAGGAGGAAGTGGAGATAATCATAGATTCTATGATAATAATTTTTCTTGGTATTTTAGATTGGGCTATCAGCATTACTTCACTCCTTATTTAGGGCTTCGCTCTTATGTGCATTTGGGGGATTGGATGGATGAGCTAGATGATAGTTTTTGGGATGGCCAACAAGGAAGAAGCACAGAGATTGTGGCAACTTCCAATCTTAATTACAGCGGATATGTCGAGCTTCTTTATGATTTTGTGGTGCTAGAAAATCATAGTTTTGGAATCTTTGGGGGATTTGGTGTAGGAGTAGGGAGTTATGAGTTTAGCAATGACGGAACAGGGAGTGTGAGTGATTTTTTTGTTATGCCTATGATCTCTGCAGGATTTGCTTATACACTCTATTTGAATAATCGTTTTGAGCTAGAAGTCAAAGCCCCTTTAAGACAGGGAGTTTTAGAGGGTGTGTATCGTGCAGAATTTTCGACTTGGATGTTAGGATTTTCTTACACTTATGTTTTTTGAAAATCTCTTGACAAGCTAGGAGAGTTCAGATATAATTCCGGCTTTTATTCTAAAAATGTCGGGGCGTAGCGCAGTCTGGTTAGCGCACTTGGTTTGGGACCAAGGGGTCGAAGGTTCGAATCCTTTCGCCCCGACCATCTTTTTTCTTTATTTTATGGTGGGTGTAGCTCAGTTGGTTAGAGCATCAGATTGTGGTCCTGAGGGTCGTGGGTTCGATCCCCATCACCCACCCCATAAAATTATGCGTTCGTAGCTCAACTGGATAGAGCACCAGACTTCGGATCTGGGGGTTAGGGGTTCGACTCCCTTCGGGCGTACCATAACCCTTTATGCGCTCATAGCTCAGCTGGATAGAGCAACGGCCTTCTAAGCCGTAGGTCAGAGGTTCGAATCCTCTTGGGCGTACCACTTAATCCTCTTCGTTTTAATACAAAACATTTTTTGGACTCTTTTTTGCTCTATTTCCTTTAAAACATTAAAAGGAAAAAAATGCAAATCACCTCTTTATCTAGCACACCTCTTTATTATTCAAAAGAACCAGATATTCAAAATCAATATCTCAAAGAGGCAGATATGGCAGATAAGGTTTCTGTAAAAGAGAGCAAACAACCTTATGAAAAAGAAGAAAACTTTGAGCTTTCACTTCCTCGCCAAACTTATGGACTTAGCGTGATTGAAAAAATGAGCAATGATGAGTATCAGGCATTTGTAAGAGCAACTGCAGAGATGAGTGAGAGTGAGAAAATCCTAGCAGCTCAATCCCTCTATCGCCTCAATGAGCTTAAAAGTCAAAATGTGCATAATCCCTATCGTTCTATTCAAAGTGATAGGGATTTTCTAAAAGTTTTTCACAATGCCCATCAGGCGATTTTGCAGAGTAAAAATATCTAGTTTTTTAAATTATTGTTATACACCCTAAGCAAAGCGATAAACAATGCAGTAGCCGCTGGGCCAATAACAATTCCTGAGAATCCAAAAACACTTATCCCTGCCAAGATTGCAAAGAAAATCAGCATTTCATTGATTTTTACAGAAGTTTTGATTACTTTGTCTTTGACAAATCCAATCAAAAGGGGTTTTACACCATTATCAATCACAAGTCCGATGAAAATTGCACCATAAAGTGCGATGAAAATCGCACCATTACTCTCTCCCAAAAAAAGCTGGTGAAATGCCACAGGAACCCATACTAAAGCCCCTCCTACAACAGGAACAATGGATGCAAAACCATAAAACACTCCAAGCAAGAATCCATCATATCCCAAAAAATGACTTGCCACACCAAAGCACAATCCTTGAAGCAAAACATTGAGAATGGAGGTAAAAAACACAATATTTAGCACCCCGCTAATCTCTTCATAGATTCCTTTTGTTTGCTCCTTTGAGAATGGAATCAAATCAAGAGCAAACTCCGTAAAAGCTTTGGAGTAAAAAAAACAAAAATACAAAAATACAATAATAAAGCCTATATTGATAAGCAAGGTTGCTCCCCATTTTGCAAACCCAGCACTCATTCCAAAAAGATAATTGAGGATACTTCCTCCAGAGAAATTGCTCATAAAGTCTTTGACTCTGTGTGCGACCTCAGGAGAGAGATCAAAGAGCCAAAGCGAGATTTTCTCTTTTGTAGATTCTATGAATTGATTGAGAGATGAAGGCTCAAGAGTGGAGATCACATCAATTCCTTTAATCACAACAAACACCATAGGGATGGCAAATAAGATCACAGGGATGAGGGTGCAAAAAAGAGAGGAGAGCCAATTGTAAGAAATGAAGCGATCAAAGAAGGTTTTGAGAAAGTAGGTAGAAACACAAAAAAGAAGTGCGATTAAGAGGTTGAGTAAAAAGGCATTGTAGAGATAAGCCATCGCACACAAACTTGCCACAAAGGCAATCCAAAAAAAATAAAGTCCTTTCATCTTATTTTTTTTCAAAACAAACTTCCCTCTCTTTTGATTCCTAAAATTTCATAAGTTTTATATGTAGGGATTCTACCCTTTGCACTTCGCTCCAAATAGCCATTTGCCAAAAGATAGGGCTCTATGACATCCTCAATCGTGCTTTCATCTTCGCTCATAGCAGCAGAAATAGTGCTAAGCCCTATGGGGCGTCCTTTGTTTTCTGCAAGGATTTGTAAATAACGCAAATCTAACTCATCAAACCCATAATCATTTACCCCAAGCTCTTCAAGAGCGGATTTTGCTCTATCAAAAGAGATGATCTCCTCATCAAAAACATCTGCAAAATCCCTCACACGCTTAAGCAATCTTAGAGCAATCCGTGGAGTTCCACGGCTTCTTCTTGCTATCTCTCCTGCTCCCTCATCACTCAAAGATTTTCCAAGCTTCTGACTTGCAATTTTGACTATCTTTGCTAGCTCTTCTGGAGTGTAAAACTGCATTCTAAAATTCATTCCAAAACGATCACGCAAAGGATTGCTTAACATCCCAGCTCTTGTAGTCGCACCAATGAGCGTAAAGCGAGGGATGTCGATTTTGACACTCTGAGCCGCAGGCCCTGAGCCAATAATAATATCAAGCCTAAAATCTTCCATTGCAGGATAGAGAATCTCCTCAATCGCAGGAGTGAGTCGGTGAATCTCATCAATAAAGAGAATATCTCCCTCTCCAAGATTGGTAAGAATAGCTGCTAGATCTCCACTTTTTTCTATCATTGGAGCAGCAGTAACTTTGATTTCTGCCCCCATTTCTGTGGCGATGATATGGCTAAGGGTGGTTTTGCCAAGTCCAGGAGGGCCAAAGAAGAGGATATGATCTAGGCACTCTGCACGTTTTTTGGAAGCTCGAATGAAGATTTGAAGATTTTTTTTGATCTGCTCTTGTCCGATATAGTCTTCCCAAACACTCGGACGCAAGGAAACTTCAGAATTTTCCTCAAAGCTGATTTTTTCAATATCAACAATCCTCTCCATTTAATAACTCTCTTCCAAACTAGGGAATTTCATTTCCTTGATATCTTTGACATATTCTCTTATAGCCCCCTTTAACAATGCCTCTCCCTCCAAATAGCGACGCACAAACTTAGGTTTAAACTCTGTAAAAAATCCAAAAGCATCACTCCATACAAGAATTTGCCCATCACAATCTACCCCACTTCCTATCCCAATAGTAGGGATAGAGAGCATTTGAGTGATTTCTGTTGCTACCTCATGCTTCACTCCCTCAAGCACGATTGCAAACACTCCTGCTTCTTGCAGTGCCAAAGCCTCTTCTTTTAACCTATTTGCACTCTCTTGATTTTTTCCTTTGATTTTATATCCCCCCTCACTTCTTGCAAACTGAGGCATTAGCCCAATATGCCCCATAACAGCCACTCCCTCATTGATGATAGATTTTACAATCTCTACTCGATTCATTCCCCCCTCTAGCTTTACAGCCCCAGCATTTGTTTCTTTGTAGAATCTAATAGCATTTTTGATCGCACTCTTTTGTGTGCAATAGCTTCCAAAGCTCATATCACCCACGATTAGGCTTTCTTGCACCCCTTTGCAAACCGCTTTTGTGTGATAGATCATCTCATCTATCCCTACACTTAGCGTATCACTATTGCCCCCGAAGCTATGAGAGAGGCTATCTCCGACCAAAATAAAATCCACTTCAGCATCAAAAATCTTTCCAAAAAGTGCATCATAAGCTGTAATTGCTGTGATTTTTTCTTTGCCTTTTTTGGCTTGAATTTGCGTGATTGTCATCTTCTACTCCTTAGTAACATCATATCTGCCAAGACTAACTTCATCATAGCCTCACACACGACACTTCCACGGATAGCAATGCAAGGATCATGTCTTCCTTTAATCTCCAATATCCTCTCTTTGCCCTCTTTGTCTAAGGTTTTTTGAGGGAGTGCAATGCTGGGCGTGGGTTTGAAATGAATCTTAGCCAAAATCTCCTCTCCATTTGCCACTCCTGCCAAGATCCCTCCACTATGATTGCTCAAAAATCCACTCTTTCCCATCATATCGTTGTATTCACTTCCTCTAAGCTTTGAGGCATTGATCCCCTCTCCGATCTCTACTGCCTTAACGCCATTTATCCCCATCATTGCTCTTGCAATTTCTCCATCAAGCTTATAATACAATGGCTCTCCAAGCCCCAGAAGCTCTCCCCTTGCTCTCACCAATACAACCCCACCTATGCTATCTTTGCTCTCACAAACCTGCTTGATTTCTCTCTTTTGCTCCCATTCTCTCTCTTGATCTAGCGAGAAAATCTCGCTTTGCTTTGCATACTCAAAGTCTATCCTCTCCCCCTCAATCTCTCCAATACTCAAAACCCCACTCTCTACACTAATCCCACAAAGCAAAGGCTCAACAATACTTGAGGCAATTACTCGCACCAAAGTTTCTCTCGCACTGGCTCTTCCTCCACCTCTATAATCAACATTTCCATATTTGTGAAAATAAGTATAATCAGAGTGTGAGGGGCGAAAAGTGTCTTTGAGATTGGAGTAATCTTGACTTCTTTGATGAGTGTTTTTGATGATAAAAGCAAGAGGAGCCCCAGTAGTTTTCCCCTCAAAAACCCCACTAATAATCTCGCAAATATCACTCTCACTTCTTGGAGTTACATATTTATTTCTCCCCCCACTTCTTCTTTTGATAGCTTGATTGATTTTATCTGTGTCAATTTCTAGATTTGAGGGTAAACCATCTAGCACTCCCCCCATATACTCGCCATGAGATTCCCCAAAGGTTGTCAGTCTGAGTGCATAGCCAAAAGTATTCATTGCTTTTTGAGCATCCCATAGGCAATTTTTGCACACTCTTGCTGAGCGTGTTTTTTGCTACTCCCCATTGCTCTGGCATATTCTTTTCCATCGATATAAACAGCCATTTCAAAGCTTTTGTGATGATCTGGGCCGATTTCTTGAGTAAGAATGTATTGAGGAATTTGTGCAAAAAGAGATTGCGTAAGCTCTTGAAGAGAGGTTTTGTAATCTGAGATTTGATTTTCAAAATCCATTTTTGCATAATGTTTTTCAAGGAGAGGATAGAAAAATTCCTTTGCTCTTTGAAAGCCTGATTCTAAGAAGATCGCCCCTACAAGTGCTTCAAAGGCATCTGCAAGGATTGAGGGTTTGTTGCGTCCATTGTTGCTCTCTTCCGCACTTGAGAGATAAAGACATTGATCAATCCCCAAATCTTTTGCAAGCATTGCTAAACCCTCTTCATTGACAATACTTGCCCTAATTTTGCTTAGTTTGCCCTCTTGATGATTTTTGAATCGTAAAAAAAGATATTCCCCCACAATCAAATCTACCACCGCATCACCCAAAAACTCCAATCTTTCATTGTTTTCTCCACGCTTATAGCTTTTGTGAGTGAGAGCAAGATGAAGGAGGGAGGGGTCTTTGAAGACATATTGGATATTTTTTTGCAATTTTTCTAACATTTTAAACCTTATATTTTTGGGCTTCTTCTTTGGCTATTGTATCGCATCTCTCATTGTAGATATGCCCTGAGTGTCCTCTCACCCAAGTGGCTCTAATTTTGTGAGGGGAAGAGACTTGTAAATACTCCTGCCACATCAAGGGATTTTTCACATCTTTGAATTTTTTTGCAATCCAGTTTTTTAGCCAAGAATTGATCGCCTCACAGACATATTTTGAATCACTAACTAGCTCTACCTCGCAAGGCTCTTTGAGGGCTTTTAGAGATTCTATAACAGCCCTTAGCTCCATTTGATTGTTTGTAACATTTGCTTCCCCACCACTTAGCACCCTCTCTTTGTCTTTGTATCGCAAAATTCCACACCATCCCCCAGCTCCTGGATTTCCAAGAGAGGAGCCATCACAATAAAGAAAGATTTTTTTCATATTGCAGTCTTTGGGGTTTTGTGATAAGTTTTAGCTCTCCTAGCTCTCCACAAGCTGAACATCTAAAGTCATCAAAGGGGAATTGACTTTGGCAATGAGGACAAACATACAAAAATCCCAAAGTCGCTTTTTGCTCAGAATATCTCTGAAACAATCTTATGCTCTCAAGTGAGAAATTTTTGCACTGGGTGCTAGGATAGTATCCTTTGGCTTGAAAAACCTCTATTGCAGGACTTTCTTTGATCACAGAAAGTGGAATCTTGCTCGCAGGAATATCCCAAAGCAGATCAATAAGATTCTCCCAATCTTTATGAGGGAAATATTCCCAAAAAAGCCTAGGGGCATTGATCTTGAAAAAGCCTAAAATGACTTTTCTTAGCCTAGGCTCTTTTTGCAATATTTGGATTAGAGCTTGATTTCGCTCCTCTTCATTCCTGATGACAAAACTCATCTGCATCCTAAAATACTCTCGTGCTAAGTTGAGTTTGTCTGTTTGTTTTTTACTAAGCTCTCCCATATTTTCTTCTATACATTCTAGGGCATCAAAAGCACTTTGATAATCCCCCAACATCCCATAAAGTTCTACAAGATTTGAGAGGGTTTTGAGATTTCTTGGATTGTTTTTTAAAATCTCAAGATAGATATCTTTACCCTTTTGCAAAAACCCTGCACGCACATACAATGCTCCGAGTTCTTCTAGGATTTCTATTTTCTCTCTTGATTTATCAAATTGCTCAATGAGTGTAAGATAGATTTTTATTGCTTGCTGATTATCCCCACCCTTTGCATAGCTTTTTGCAAGGAAAACAAGTGTAGGGATTGGTTCTTTTGATACTTTCAAAAACTCTGCAATTCCATCAAAAATCCCATGATGTTCATAGCTTTTGACAAGTGCATTAAGAGATTTTTGGCGTTGTTTTTTGCGATAGAGATTGCGATAGAAGTCTGCAAGTAGCACAAAAGCAATAATGCCAACAAGCATTGCAATCCCAAACAAAGGATCACGATAAATATGGCTTAAATCACCCAAGCTCTATTCCCTTACATTTGTAACGATCGCACTTGCAAGAAGTCTTTCAAAATACTCTTGCAGTATTTTATCTTTTCGAGCATATACGACTTTTTGCATAATCATTGGTTTGATTTGTTCATAAGGGAGAAGAGAGCTTCCAATCTTATCTTTGATATAAAACGCTACAACAGCCCCTCCATTGTTGAGAATCTGTGTAAATTTTCCCTTTGGTGTATCTGCAAAGAGCTGGGCGATCTGAGGATTGATACTTGAGAGAGAGATTTTATCCTCTCTTTTATCCACCCCCCTTACTTGCATAATAGGATTGTTCATCGCTTGAGCTAGAAGCTTTTCATTGCTAGAGGCATACTGAATGACTACAACTTCTTTGGGGAGTGTGAAATCTTTTTGATGAGTATCATAAAACTTCTTAAGCTCTTTTTCATCGACGATTTTGAGGTTTGTAGAGAGGATTCTTTGGGTAAGAAGTTGCTCTTGAATATAGTCTTTATAAAAGGCTCTAAGCTCTTCATAAGAATAGCCACTGCTAATCATATTTGCAACAAACTCATCACGACTGATTCCTTTCATTGTCGCAGCTGCTTGAATCTGCTCATCAATCATTGTTTCATCTACAATGATTTGAAGTCTTTCTGCTTCTTGAGCTTTGATGACTTTGAGGATTAGCTCCTTTTTTGCTTCTTTTTGGGAGATGTTTTTGCTCTTCTGAAGTGATGTGATTTCATAAAGAGTTACAGGAGAATTATTGACTTTAAAAGCAATTCCATCAACAATCTTTTCTGCATAAAGACTAAGACTAAGGGCAAAAATCAGTTTTATATATTTCACGCTATTGCTCCAAAAATATTTTTCATATCTTATCTAAAAAAGTCTATCTAAGGCTAATTGAAAAAGTGTGAGCAAGAAGCTTCTTTTCTAGAATCCCAGCCATCCCTAGGGGGGGGGGGGG
>DXDJ01000064.1 GCA_019115525.1 Candidatus Helicobacter avistercoris
GGGGGGGTGATATCGTTAAATAGGGATTTGAGACATGATCTATTAATCTAGGTTTTTATATATAAATCAATCATATTTACTTTTTGTCCCTTCAAAAGAAAAATATAATTTTTTAATTCTATTATCAATAAATTCTTACTTTATTGTTTCTACTGATCTAGTTGATTTGCCTTTTGATGGGTTAGCCTTGTTAGCAAAATTAAATGCAAAAGCAAATATCAGCAATCTTACTTTTGGGGCAATTACTGGAAGTGAAAAAAGTGTAGGTATTGCTTTTGAGGGAAATGCTTCTTTGAGTGGGGGTATTACTTTTACTAATACTCCAAGCACAGCATTGCAGATTCATTCAGGAGCAAAAGCCTCTATTCTCGGAAGTATTGTCTTTAAAAATCCGCAGACTTCAACCTCTCTTATTGACAGTCAAGGTGAGCTAGATTTGCTCTCTAGCGCAAGACTTACTTTTGGAACTCAGCCCAATGATTTAGAAAATCAAATTGCAGAAGCAGGGATTCGGAATGTCTATGAGGAATTTTTACAAGCAGTGTGGCTGAGAGTGAAATTTCTTTAGGCAAAAACAAGACTTTGACTTTTAATGTTTGTCAAAAAAATGGAAATGAGGGAACTGCCTTTGGTAGAGGAAAAGACACGCAAAACAATAAACTTGGAGCTATTCATCTCACCCTCTCACAAAACTCAAATCTTATTTTTAATAGCAACGCAGGAGAGCTAGATAGTCTAAGCGGAAGCAATGCAAATATCTCTCTTGTAGGAAATAAGTCAAGGATCTCAAACTCTTCACTTCAGCTTCGCTCTTTGACTCGTGGAAAGATTGAGGCGACTTTGGGATATTTCTTTGCCACAGACTTTGGAATGAGCACAGAGAGCGTAAGTGAAAAAGGAGCATCGCTTTATCTAGGGCTTGGATATGAATATGATTATGTCAGTGGAGGGAATATAGATTACAAAGTCAACCAAAATAGCTCAAGTGCTCAAAGTAGTGCTATTGGCCCAGATGGACGCATGGTTCTCAATCTTGGAAGTAATATTTTGCTTAATGACACAGTAAGAATGTATTTTGAAAAGAATTTCTTTGGAAAAATTGACAAAGAGTATCAGATTAATGCTGGGATTAGAATCGGATTAGGTGAAGAAAAAATCCCACAACCACAAAAAGAAGAAGAAAGTGCGCCTTTAAAGATTGAGGAGTAAAGAGGGATTATCGCATATCCCTCCATGCTCCACAGCCTCGATCATAGCCGTAGTTGCAAGATTTAAGAAAATAATCCTGAGCTTTTTTGTAATCGTAGGGAATATCTCCTCTCCCAAATTCATAGAGATATCCTGCGTTATAGCACGCTCCACCGCTTTTTTTGGCACATCCTGCCTCAAAGGCCTTGAGTGCTTCATCATAGTCTTGATCCACGATTTTTCCCTCAAGATAATACATTCCCACTTTCCAACACCATGCTCCATCATCATCGATGCACTTCATTTTGGCCTCTTTGAGCTCTAGCTCTTGAGGGCTTAGCTTTTGCTCTTCAGGTTGCACGATAACTTCTTTTCCATTTTCATCAATGATGACTTTAGGTTTTGGCTTGGGCTTGGGTTTAGGCTTTTTAGCTGTGACTGGTGGGAGAAGCTGATAGCGTGGAACGGGTTTGCCGTGAGTTGAAGTGACATGAGGATCTTTTTTCTTTTTACTTGCCTGAATATAAGGGTTTGTGCTCTCAGCACCCAAAAGAAGCACACAAGAAAGCCCTAGTGTAATAGAAAGTCTTAGCATTTGAGCTCTTTTGCTAGGAATGCCCCTGTGTAGCTTCCACTTTTCTTAGCGTTTTTTGCGATGTGCTCCACACTTCCCATATCCACGATTTTTCCTCCTTTATCTCCACCCTCAGGGCCAATGTCGATGATGTAATCTGCATTTTTTATCATATCAAGATTATGCTCGATGACAATTGCAGAGTTTCCTAAACTTACAAGATGATGAAGCACTTTTGTGAGGCGATCCACATCGGCAAAGTGAAGTCCTGTAGTTGGCTCATCAAGGATATAAAGCGTTTTTCCTGTGTCTTTGCGTGAAAGCTCTTTGGCAAGCTTGATTCTTTGAGCTTCTCCACCGCTGAGTGTCGTGGCATTTTGTCCTAATGTGATATATCCAAGTCCGACATCTTGCAGGGTTTGAAGCTTTTGAGCGATTTTGGGGAGTTTGGAAAAGAAAGGCAAGGCTTCATCTACACTCATATTTAGCACATCTGCTATGGATTTGTCCTTATAGAGGATTTCAAGAGTTTGAGCGTTGTAGCGACTGCCTTGACAGCTATCACACTTGACCATCACATCGGGCAAGAAGTGCATTTCAATTTTTATTTCCCCCTCTCCTTGACACTTCTCGCATCGCCCACCTTTGACATTGAAGCTAAAACGTCCGACATTGTATCCACGGATTTTTGCCTCTTTCACTTCTGCAAAAAGCGCTCGGATATCATCCATTACCCCCGTATATGTGGCAGGATTGCTTCGTGGGGTTCGCCCAATAGGGCTTTGATCTAGATAAATCACCTTATCAAGTTGCTCTAATCCGATGATACTCACCCCATCGCATTTTTGAATCTTCTTGCTGTGATTGAGAAGCTCTTGAGCCACTGGAAGAAGAGTTTGCAAGATCAAAGAGCTTTTCCCACTTCCACTCACCCCAGTGATACATACAAAGTTTGAGAGTGGGATTTTGACACTTAGGTTTTTGATATTGTTGATATTGACATTTTGAATCTCTATGAATTTTTCTTGGGGGCGATTGTGCGGATAGCTGATTTGCTTCTTGCCACTGATGTATTGAGCTGTTAGCGTGTCTTGCTTAAGAAGCTCCTCCACACTCCCTGCAAAAATCACTTCCCCACCATTTACTCCAGCTTGAGGGCCAATATCTACGATAAAGTCTGCTTGCATAATGGTTTCTTTGTCATGCTCTACGACAATAACAGTATTGCCCTTTTCTTGCAAACTTCTGAGCGTGCGGATGAGTTTTAGCGTATCTCTCTCGTGCAATCCAATACTTGGCTCATCAAGCACATACATCACCCCTGTAAGCCCACTTCCAATCTGAGAGGCGATGCGGATTCTCTGACTCTCTCCCCCACTAATCGTCCTTGCATCTCTCCCCAAAGTGAGATATCCCAGTCCAACATCATAGAGGAAAAAGAGTCGCTCTCGGATTTCTTTAAAAATCGGAGAGGCGATAAGTTGCTCTTGGGGGCTAAGATAGGAGAAATTCTCTTCATTAGCAAAAAACTCATAGCACTCTTGCAAGGGCATATCTAACACATCAGCAATCCCCTTATCTGCAACTTTTACAGCCAAAGACTGAGGTTTTAGTCGATGACCTTTACAGCTAGGGCAGGTTTTTTCACTCATAAAATCTGCTAAGTCTTTTTCATCTTTGAAAAGATCATAAGCAATCTGCATTATCCCTTGCCAAGGGCGTGTAAGCTTGCTTCCTCTCCACTCTAGCTCCACTTCTATGCTATTGCCATAAAGCAAGGCATTTTGCTCCACCTCACTTAGTTCTTCAAAGCTTTTTTTGACATCAATCTTGTTTGCCTTGCAAAAGCCCTCAAAAAGTAGATTGTAATAGCCTCGATTGAATCCAAAAATAAATTTGATTGCTCCTTGATTGAGAGGGAGGGAGCGATTGAGAATCTTCTTGATATCAATACTATACTTCATCCCCAATCCCCCACAATCCTCACACGCCCCCTTAGGAGAGTTGAATGAAAAACTTAAAGGCTCAAGTGGCTCAAAACTCACCTTACAATCAAAACAAGCAAAATGCTCTGAGAAGTGCAAAAGTTTTGATCCCTCATCTCCTAAAATCTCCACTTCTACTTCCCCATAAGATTCTTTTAGAGCTTTCTCAACTCCTTGAGCGATTCTTGTGTGATTGTCATCATTGAGCACCACTCGATCAATAATGACTTTGATGGTATGTTTTTTTGTTTTGCTCAGTGTGATTTCTTCATCCAATCGCACCATAACACCATCAACATAAGCTCTCACATAGCCTTTTTGTCGCAAAGATTCGATTTTGTCTGCAAAGCTTCCTTTTTTTTCTTTGATAATAGGAGAGATTAAAATAAGTTTGCTCTCTTTTGGGAGAGAGAAAATTTGATTGATAATATCGCTTTGTGTCATATGAGAAATGGGCTTACCGCACAAATGGCAGTGCTGTTTCCCCACTCTTGCATACAAAAGTCGCAGGTAATCATAAATCTCAGTAATCGTTCCAACGGTAGAGCGTGGGTTTTTGGAAGTGGTTTTTTGATCGATTGCAATAGCGGGGGTGAGTCCTTCAATCTTGTCAACATTGGGTTTTCCTACTTTATCCAAAAACTGTCTTGCATAGCTTGAGAGAGATTCAATATAGCGTCTTTGACCCTCTGCATAAAGTGTGTCAAAAGCAAGAGTGCTTTTTCCACTTCCACTTAGTCCCGTAAAAACAATGAGCTTGTTTTTGGGAATGGAGAGATTGATATTTTTGAGATTATTTTCTTTTGCACCTGTGATGGTGATAACTTCTGTCATTGTATGCTCCAAGGGAGGGATTAAACTTGTGATTATAAATTAAATCAAAAAAACATTTTGGGCAAGTGCCTGTATTCTGAGTAAAATATCTAAAAATTTTTATAGGGGATGAGATGAGAAAGGCTGTGATATTTTTCTTGCTTACACTCTCCTGCTTTGGGGCGATGGGCGAGAGCAAAATCTGGAGAAAGGGTTATACTTTTTTAAACCTCCTTGAAGACTATCATATTCCTCTTAAGCTCTACTACAATCTCTCAGCAGAAGATAAAGAACTCACTGCTGAAATTTATGCTGGTGTGCAATATCAAATCCTCAGAAACAAAAATGGACAACTCATTCAAGCACTCATACCTATCGGGGAGGATGTCCAAATCCATATCTACAAGCAAGGGATCAACTACTTTCTCATCTTTACTCCCATTAAGTATTTTCAAAAATCTCACACTCTTGCTTTGGAAGTACAAAACTCTCCTCATCAAGATATTTTTGAACAATCCAAGGATTTGGGACTTGCCAATGAATTTTTAAACACCTATAAAAGCTCTATCAATTTTAAGCGTGAAGTGATCAAGGGAGATAAACTTGCAATCCTCTATGAGCGTAAATACCGTTTTGGAGAAGCGTTTGGAATCCCCAATATTCAAGCAACACTTATGCAAACCAACAAAACCCCCAATTACCTCATCGCATACAATGATCGCTATTACAATCTTTTGGGAAAGGAAGTAGCAGGATTTTTACTTCAAATGCCCCTATCGCAAGTGTATATCACCTCTAGATTCTCTCAAGCTAGAAAGCACCCTGTCTTAAAAAAGGTGATTCGTCCTCACTTTGGGATTGATTTGCGTGCAAGAGTTGGGACAACAGTGCGATCTGCAGGAAGTGGAAAGGTTGTGAGTGCAGGAAACAAAGGAGGATATGGCAAAGCCATAGAAATCTCCCATGAGGGGGGATTGAGAACTCTCTATGCCCACTTAAGCTCAATTGATAAAAAAATCAAAGTTGGAAGCTATGTCAAACAGGGACAAATCATCGGAAAAAGTGGAAACACAGGAATTAGCTCAGGCCCTCATCTTCACTTTGGACTCTATAAAAACAATCGCCCTCTAAACCCTCTAGGTAGTATCAAAACAACAAGAAGCGAGCTTAAAGGAAAAGACAAAGTAACCTATCTTGTTTATGCACAAAAACAAAAAGCCTTATTGGATGATGAGCTAGAAAAGCTCACTTCTAACAACACCTCAGCAACAACACAGGGCAAACTCAACAAAAGTGAGCCTCTCAAAGATTTTAACCCTAGTGAGAATCGATGAAAAACTTCAAGCTCCTCTCCACCTCAGCTCTTTGCAACTCTTCATATATCAAACCTCAAAGAATGCAGTATTTACTCGAAGATGTTGAGTATTTTTGGGATTTTTATGAAGCTTTTGATAGCGTTGGGATCTTGCTTTTTCTTCCAGAAGAAGAGAGCTTGCTCCTCCTTAAGCACATTCGCCCTTGTGCAATGCTCCGAGAGGAAAAAACCCTAAGCTATGAGTTGTGTGCTGGACTTGTAGATAAGCAAGGCAAAAGTCTTGAGCAAATTGCACAAGAAGAAATCCTAGAAGAGTGTGGCTATGCAGTCCCCATAAGTCGTTTGCAAAAAATCCATAGCTTCTTTAGCAATATCGGTTTAAGCCCTACTAAACAGACTTTATTTTTTGCTACTATTCACCCTCAAGAAAAAGTCTCTGAGGGTGGTGGAGAGAGGGATGAGAATTTTGAGTCTTTTTTGCTCAAAACTTCTGAAATTTTGGATTTTCTCAAAAATCCCAATATTTCCAAAACCACCTCATTAGCCTATATGCTTCAGTGGTTTTATATTGAAAAAATGGAGAAAAATCAATGAAAAAGTTTTTGGCTCTTTTTTTGTCTTTGAGTGTTTTGGTTTTTGCTTTTGATATTGATGTGCTTAAGCTTACAATCCAAGAAGTCAATGAAGATGAAAAAACTCTTGTGTTAAGTGCAAGCAACAAAGAAGTTTTGGTCGGTGAAACAGGAATCATCGTTCATAAAATCAGCTCAGGAATCATTAGCAACTCAGTTTTGATCACAGATGTGCAAAGTGATAAGATCTTGGCAAAATATGATAAATTCACCCTCTTAGAGCAAAAATACCTCCCCACACCTATTGTCAAACCCAAAAAAGGCGATGAAGTTATTTTAAGAAGCTTTTATTCTCGTGGTTTTATTGTTGCCCCCAATCAAAAACTCTATGATTCTATCAAGGCTCTCTATCCTAAGATTCATTTTGTTAGCTCAGACTTACTTATCGCTGATGTTGGGGGAAAGGGGATTATTGATCCAAGCAAGAAAGGGTTTGCAGAATTGTGCAAGATTTATAGTGTAGGGCTTATTGCAATTTATGCCTCCAATGGTGTCAATCTGCTTGATTGCCAAAGCTTTGAAGTATTAGAAAGAAATGCTATGGAAAATCCAGATCCAAAAGAAGTGATGTATCCACTTTTTGCCAGAGTTCCTGCTCGAAGTTTTTGGGATTTTATTCGCCCCAAAAAAGATTATTTCAAAGAATATGACAAACTCCTCTCCAAATGAATCCCTCTGCTCTTGAGTTTTTTAAAACTCTCTTGGGAGAAGAAAATCTCAGCAACGATCCTGCCGTATTAAGCACTTATAGCTACGATAGCACACGCCTTGAGATCCTCCCCTCTTGTGTTCTTTTTCCTCGCAACACACAAGATATCCAAGCAATTGTTGCTTATGCCAATACTCACAAGCTCCCACTAATCCCCAGAGGAGCAGGAAGTGGAATGAGTGGGGGGAGTATAGGAGGGGGGATTATTCTAGCAATGCAGAAGCATTTTAGAAAGATTTTACACATTGACCCTCTAAATCTCTGTGTGCGATTGCAACCTTGCGTCCTCAACTCCGCTCTCAATTCTGCTCTAGCACCTCACAATCTCTTCTTTCCTCCAGATCCCGCAAGTGCTTCTTTTAGTAGTGTTGGGGGAAATATTGCAGAAAATGCTGGGGGAATGTGTGCACTCAAATACGGTGTGAGTAAGGATTATTTGTTGAGTGCAGAGATCGTTACTGGGGGTGGTGAGATTTTGAGGGTAGGACACAACACCTACAAAGATGTTGCGGGATACAATCTTTTGGGACTTTTAAGCGGAAGTGAGGGAACGCTTGCTATCTTTACAGAACTTACGCTCAAGCTCAAACCCAAACCAACCCATCAACGCTCTTTGCTTTTGGGATTTGAGAGTATTGAAAGTCTTGCACACTGCTCTTATACGATTCTTTCAAAAGGGATCACCCCCTGTGCAATGGAATTTTTAGACACACTGACCACACAAGCTCTCAACAAACTCAAGCCCATTTATCCCAAAAATGCTCAAGCTATTCTTATCATCAAACTTGATGGCAACTTTTTGCCTGCATTAGAGTATGAAATAGAAGAGATAAGAAAGATTGCAAAAGATTTTTCTCCCTCTATTTTTAAAATCGCACAAAATGCCCAAGAAGAGGAGGAGATTTGGTTTGGAAGAAAAAATGCTTCACAAGCCAATAGTATTTATGGTGTAAAAAAGCTCAATGAAGACATCACCCTGCCTCGCTCATGTGTGCCTAATTTTCTGCAAGAAGCAAAAAAAATTGGCGAAAAATACTCTCTTAAAATCCCTTGTTTTGGGCATATTGGAGATGGCAATATCCATACTAATGTTTTTTTACCCTCTCTTGATCTTCTACCTATTGGCAAAGATGCCATAAAAGAATTATTCTCATTTGCACTCTCTTTGGGTGGAACACTCAGTGGGGAACATGGGATTGGGATAAGCAAATCTGAATATATGCCAATGGCGTTTTTGCCCCAACACTTAGAACTTTTCAAAAATATCAAACACGCCTTTGATCCCAACAATATTCTTAACCCTCACAAAATGGGGTTGGATTAAAATATCTTCATCTCTTTATTCTAGATTCTCAAAATTGCAAATTTTTCATACTTTTTTTACTTTTAAGCTACAATTAAG
>DXDJ01000065.1 GCA_019115525.1 Candidatus Helicobacter avistercoris
ATTGTGGGGATTTTGGTTCTTTTGATTTTGGCAATTGTAGTGATTGTATTTATTTTCTTGGGTGGTGGAGGAAAAGAAGCACCAGCAGAGGGTGAGGCAGGACAGGCAAAAGAAAGCGTAGAGCATCAAAAACCAAATGCTCAAAGATCAGATTTTGCAAAGCTTGGCCCAACTTTTGCAATCCCTGAGCCATTTATTGTCAATCTTATGGGGCAAAATGGAAGACGCTATGCAAAAGCACAAATTGTTTTAGAGCTTTCTTCTCCAGAATTGCAAAAAGAAGTTACAGCAAAACTTCCTTTGATCAAAGACACAATTATCCGTGTCATGTCTTCTAAGACATTTGAAGAGATTTCAACACCCAAAGGAAAAGAAAAACTCAAAGAAGAAATGCTTCAAGAAGTCAATACTTATATGGTGGATGGCTATATTAAGAGTATTTTATTCTCAGAATTTATCGTTCAATGATAGGGATTGATCTAACATCGATTTCTCGCATCCAAAAATCTTATGAGCGATTTGGGGAAAACTTCCTCAATCGTTTCCTTTCATCTCAAGAACAAGCTCTCTGTATTAAAAATGACAAAACTATGGACTTTCAAAGACTTGCCTCTTTTTGGGCGATCAAAGAAGCAGTCTCTAAAGCTTTGGGAGTAGGGATTTGCTCCGAGCTTGGATTTTTGGATATTGTGATTAGCAAAAATTCTAGAGGTGCTCCACTTGTAGAGCTAAAAGAGGGAAAAATGAGCTATTTTGGCATCAAAGAAATTGCTGTGAGTGTAACTCATGATGAGGGGTTGGCTATCGCCTCTGTGATGATCACAAAGGCTTAGAATCTTCTTGAATTTTTAGAGGTGCTTTTTTCTCTTCCACTATGGGTTGTGGCACTGGAGTATAGCCAGCATTCTCCCCAAAACTATACCTCACACCAAGATTGACTTGATAATCTGTATTGATTTTGCCCATAAAGCTTTTTTCAAAGTCAAAATAGATTCTTGTATTTTCCTTGATATTCATATTTGTTCCGATATTTAGGACAACTCGCCCATCAGATTGCAAATGACTGAGATTGTTGGCTGTATCTTGAGTGATTTGATCTGTTCTAAAAGTAATATCTCCACCATTGACATAATCATACTCATAAAATGCTCCAAGATAAATGGAGGCATTGAAGTTTTGAAGCTGGCTGAGAGCCTTAAAATCATAAGAGAAACTACTTCCCACTCTTGTTCGCACCGTCATGACTGCATCAGCATTTGATTGGAGAAATGCTCCTAGATCTTGCAGTGTTTGTTTGAAGTTGCTTTGATTGAAATATCCAAACCCCACTTCAAGCTGAGGAGTAATCCCCCATTCTTTACTCTCGCCTAGAGCAAATTTATATCCCACTTCATCACTTAGTGTAAGAGCGAAATTTTTGGTGTCATTTGTGGTTGAAGTGATTTGAGTAGGGTCATTGAGATTGTTGATCTTAAAATCACTCATAATGTAGCTAAACTTCGCAATCATGTCGTTATAGAATCCTTCATCATTCACATAAGAGTTGTAAAGAGCGACTTCAAAGGCATTGCTATAAATACTATCAACGCTTCTTTTTTGGGCATTGACATCAAAGGCGTGTTCTGAAGTAGAAGTGGAGAGAGCATAAGAGAGGGCAAATCCTAAATAGTTATTGCTTCCTTCATTTCCAAAGGCATAGTCATATCCTGTTTGGATTGTGGTGTAGTTAGTTTTGGTTTTCAATCCAAAATCATTGCTCAATGCCCCATTAAATACTCTAAGCCAAACTCCCTGCGAATGGGGATTTTCTCGCAATTCTCCCATACGCTTATTGAGTGAGTTGAAATTTGCCATATACAGATCGTAATTGAGTGTGAAGGCTGTGGCTGTGATCTCTTGCTCAGCAGCGATGACTTGGGTGTTTTGCATACCTTTGATGAAGTAGCTGGTGTAGTCTCCTTGATCTTGAACATTTCCGTTTTCATCAGTTTGTTTGGTATTAAAAACCGCAGTGGCCGTGGTAAAGCCTGCAACAACTTGAGATGTGGAGTCAAAGGAAATGTCTAAATCGCTTTTCACACTTGCGACTAAAATCTCTCCACTTTTTCCAATATCACTAAGCTTCACACCTTTTGCTACAACGATTCCTAGAGAGTGAGTGCTAGGAATTTGCACATTTCTTGATTTTGTTGTTGAACCTTTGATTAGAAAAGTATCTGCATTTGTTGCCGTGGTTTGAGAGATAAAAGTGAGGGGTTTGGAATCTTTGGTGATGTTTTCAATGGTAAGTTTGCGTCGATCACTCGTGCTTGTTCGCTCATCATGAGTTTCCCCTTCACTAAGAGAGATGATGTTGTGATCTGAAGAAGAGGAAACTGAAGAAAGCGTATTGCTTGAGCCTTTGAGGATAAGAGTGGAGTTTGAGCCTTGGAAAGTGAGGTTGGTTTTTCCACTACCGCTTGTGGTGATATTTCCTGAAATTGTGGCAATTTTGTTTTGCTGCACATTAATATCTGTGCTTCCTCCACTTGTAATGATCCCTGTTTCAATCACTCCACTATTTTGGAAGTCAATTTTTGTAGTCCCTCCTGAGGTTGAGATATTTTTATTTTCTCCATTTTTATTTTGCCAAGAGAGTGTGGAATCTTCAGTATTGATATTTATAGTATTGTTGCCATTGGAGAAGTTGAGCCCATTATCCCCAACTTTAAGTGTTGTGGATTTTGCATTGATATTGAAAACTTGATTTGCACTTGTATTGGTCAGTGCACCATCAATTGTTGCTGCTGCAATCTGAGAATCTTGCAATCCAAAATTAAAGGTTGTGGTGGCATTGCTTGTGGTTTCAATACCTCCTTGAATCTTTCCACTTTCTCCTTTGAAATCAATTGTAGTATTGCCTGCTGTTGTGGAGAGTTTTTTATCCAATGTGAGAGAAGCATTATTTGCAAGATTGATATTTGTAATTCCAGCTGATGAAGTATCGCCAGTGATTGTGGCTTGTGTGCCAGTGGAGAGATTAAGAGAAGTTGTTCCACCTGAGAGGGTTGAGATTGCTCCGCTAAGAGTGTGAGAAGTGCCATTGAAATTAATCGTGTGATTCCCTGAGTTGTCGAGATTTCCTGTGAGTGTGAGATTTGCTGTTGAGGTGAGATTGGTTGTGAGTTCTTCTCCATTGTCTATGTTGATTTTGCCATCAATAGTTGTTGTGCCATTGGTGAGTGTAAAAGTGTTATTTGTCCCATCAATATTGAGCTGAGTGATTTTATTATCTCCTCCTTGAAGCGTGAGGGTTTTTGCAGAAGCTCCACTTGCATAGCTGATGGTTGTGGTTCCACCACTCCCATTGATAGAACCAGTGATTATTCCACTTGCACCATCGCTTAGATTGATAGAAGTGTTTCCACCATTTGTGCTGATAGAGCCATTGAGAGTGCCTACCTCTTGTTTGAAATTAAGTGTAAGTACTCCTGCTGAATTTGTGAGAGTATTTTGTAGGCTAGAAGTTCCTGAAAAATCAAAATTAATCCCTTTATTTGCCTCAATAGAGAGTGTATCAGTAATGGTTGTGTTTCCACCTTTAAGCTCTAGAGTGTTGTATGCTGTATTGCTATTTGCAGAATTGCTCCCGAGCGTAAGAGTTTTTATCGTGCTTGTAGTGTTTGTCCCATTAGAGGTATTGCCTAAAGAGAGTTTTGCTGTTTTTGTATCCACTCCATTGAGTTCGACCTTGAGATTATTTCCATTGATGGCTTGAGAGATTATCGTTTCTACACCTTGTGTTGAAGTGTCAAGTGTGAGGGTGTTTTCTGCACTTCCAGAAGTGGTGAGTGCGGTGAGATTGATGCTAGGATTTTTGAGTGTGATCGAGGCTGAGTGCGAGGTATCGCCTGTAAGTTTAAGATGTGTAGCAGTTGTAGTTCCTCCGCTAAGTGTTGTGCTTCTAGAACTTCCATTGGCGATGACTTGCAGAGTAGAAGTTCCTGCGGTATTCATCCCATTTGTTAGGGCTAGTTCTGTGCTATCTCCTAAATCAAATGTAATATCCGAGTTATTCACTATATTAATGTTGTCAGTAATTGTGGTTTTTCCAGTAGAGAGGGATAGTGTATTGGCAGTAGAGTTTGCTCCAAGAGTTAGAGCTTTGAGAGTGTTACTTCCTTGTTGTAGGGTAAGTTTTGTCTTGTTTGATTCTCCTCTTCCATTGAAGTTAAGAGTGAGATTGCTTCCAGTCACTGCATTGGCAATTGAAGCTGCGGCAGTGTTGAATGTTCCATCGATAGAGAGTGTGGTTTGTCCTGAAGATGAGGGGGTGAGGGTGGTGATAGTGGATTGGGTATTAAAAAGGGTGAGTTTGGAGTTACCGTTGTTTTTTCCAAGTTCAAGTGTTGTGATTGTGGTATTTTTCCCTTTAAGCTGTGCATTTCCTCCATCTTCTACACTTAGTGTTGTGATTTGATTATCTTCACTTCCATTAAGTGAGAGAGAATTTGTGTTTTGGTTTATTGTAGATTTAAAATTGATGTTTGTTGTTGCACCGCTGTCTGTTGTGATTGTATTACTTACGCCTCCATTTGCACTATCGGCAACATTGAGAGTTGTAGTCCCACTTGTAGTATTGATAGAGCTTGAGAGAGTTGAGGTTCCAGAGAAGTTGATATCCGTTTTTCCTCCAGAGGTTTTAAGATTTCCACTTAGGGTAAGATTTGTGCCATTTTCTAGATCAAAAGCTAATGCTTGTGAACTTTGAATCTCTACTTCAGATTCAATAGTTGTGTTGCCGTTTGTGAGAGCAAGGGTATTGTTGGTGGATGTGTTGGGTGCGGGAGGGTTGGCAGTATCTCCAAGAGTGATAGAGCTCAATGTGTTTCCACTTCCTTGGAGAGTGATTTTCTTATTTTTATCTCCTGAGGCAAATTGAAGTGTGGTAGTTCCCATAGAGGATTGACTATCTTTGCTAACAACTCCGGAAAATATTGCATTGGTTCCTGATGAATTGTTTGAGAGATAAATGGTTGTACCCATGAACTCAATTGATGTGGTGATGTCTCCACCAATCGTTGTGTTTCCATTGAGGGTGAAATAAACCTGTCCTCCTTCGTTATAAAGAGAGTTTGTAAATGTGAGATTTGCATTGTTAATATCAAAAGTAATCCCTTGACTTGTTTGAACCCTGACCCAATCTGTAATGGTTGTATCTCCAGTAGTAAGAGTTAGGGTATTTTTGGTTCCAGAAAGTTCTATGGCTTTGAGTGCGTTAGAAGATCCATTGAGCGTGAGATGAGAAGTGTGAGAAGATCCATTAAACTCTACAATAAGTTTCCCTCCAGCAATGCTATCTCCAGAAATGTTATTGGTGATTGTTGTATTGTTACCACTTGCATTATCTCCAAGGATGAGCTTTCCTGATCGAGCGGATTGATCAAAGGAAATGGATGTTAAAGTGTTGCTACTCCCCATAAGTTTGAGAGAATTTTCTTTGCCAGCTGAGTTTGGGGCATATTTGACATTTGTAGCCCCACTACTATCTGTGGTGACATTTCCTGTAATAGCTCCAGCAGAATTCCCTAAAATATTGATATTTGTAGTTCCACTAGTTTTGGTGTCAATCGCACTTGTAAGAGTGCTGTTGCCAGAGAAATCAATCGTTGAGCTTCCAGAGTTTTCTAGATTTCCAGTTAGTGTGAGATTTGAGTTATTGTTGAGAGTAAAATCTAGGGCTTGATTTGAGCTAATCGTGACCTTATCTGTGATGGTTGTGGTTCCTGAGTTGAGTGTGAGGGTATTGTAAGTGGAGTTATCACCCAATGCAAGAGCCTTGAGTGCATTATTTTCTGCACCAAGCGTGAGATTTGTGGCTTTGGATGCAGTTCCATCAAACTTTGCAGTAAGCTTTCCTCCAGTAATTGCTGTTTTAACATTGACATTTACTCCACTACTTGAGTTTTTTCCATCAAGGGCAAGGGTTTTGGAATCTCCATTGACTGTAATAGTGCTGATTTGATTGGTTGTGCCTTGGAGAGTGAGGGTGCTGGTTTGATTTCCTGAAGGCTGATTTGTCATATCGGTTTCGAAAATAATCGTTGTATTAGCATTTTCTCCTGTTATGATATTTCCCTTGATTGTGCCATTTGCTCCATTGGCAATATTGATTTTAGTCCCCTTATCACTTGATCCAAGGGTTGTGGTTGTAGAGATCGTTCCTCCTATCGTCCCTCCTGTGAGGGTGTTGAAATGAATTTCCGTATTTCCACTTGAATTTTTGATATTACTATTGAGGTTTGCACTATTGGAGAGATTGATACTTAGCCCTTGTGAGTTTCCGATATTTACGCCATAAGTCACTATAGTTGTTCCTCCAGTGAGAGAAAAAACATTTTGTGTTGCCTCTGTGGAATTTGTGAGTGTGAGAGTCTTTATCGTGCTTGAAGTGGAGCTATTGCCATTAGAGGTATTTGAGAGAGAAATGGTGGCAATATTACTAGAAGTTCCACCTAGATTGACTAGGAGTTTATCTCCCAAAATTGCTTTATCAATGCTTGTGGAGTTGGCATTATTTGAGGCATCAATAATCAGTGTGCCTTGAGTGTTGGAAGTGTCAAGAGAGGAAATGGCATTTGTGCTTCCTTGTAGAGTGAGAGCAGAAGTTCCGTTGTATTTGATATTATTTACTCCTCCATTACTTACAGAAATGGTGTTGGTAATCGTCCCTTTGGCTCCTCCTTTGAGTTGAATATCTGTTTCACCTCCTTGAGTATCAAGCTTGCCTTTTAGAACCCCATTTGAACTTTTAAAATCAAGCGTAGTTTTTCCTCCGTTTGTAGTGATAATGCCATTGCCACTATTGAGGGTAAGTGTGGAAGCACCATTGAAGACAATCGTAGTTTCTCCACCTGAAGTAGAAACATCTGAAGTGATTGTAGAGTTGGCTCCATTGGCTAGGGAGATGTTGGTATTTCCTGCTGTTGTGGTGATGGAGCTTGTGAGAGTGCTTGTGCCACTAAAATTCACTCCTGCACTTCCAGCATTGGTAAGTCTAGCTAGAGTGAGATTTACCCCATTTTTGAGGTCAAGAGTTAATCCTTGCTGGGCTTGGATATTGATTGCCTGAGCAATTGATGTGGTTCCATTTTGAAGAATAAGCGTGTTATTTGTGGTAGCTCCTCCACTGTTAAGGGTGATAGAGCTTAGGGTATTACCACTTCCTTGGAGTGTCAAGGATTTTACACCACTTCCACTTGAAAAATTGATATTTGTAGTTCCGCTTGTGTTGGTGGTGATAGCTCCTGTGATGCCCCCTCTTGAATTATCGGAGATAGTGATATTGGTTGTTCCACTTGTATCTCCAGTAGTTAAAGTGCTAGTAAGGGTTTTGTTTGTAGAATTGAAATTGATTTTTAAATCCCCCTTGTTGAGGATATTTCCTTGAAATGTTGCATTTCCCCCAAGATTTAAAGTTAAGCCTTTGCCACTTTCGACACTTAGCTGATCTGTAACATTCAGGCTTCCTGCACTGAGAGTGAGGATATTGTCTGAAGCCAAAGAGGTGTTGGCAATAGAAATGCTTTTGAGTGTGCTGTCTTTTGTGCTATCAAAAGTAAAACTTGCTGTGTTGTTGTTTCTGTTGGTTTTTCCTCCAAAATTGAGAGTTAACAAATCCCCAATAATAGCCTCACTCACTTTTGCTGCTACAGAATTATTTGTAGTGTCAAGTGTGAAGGTTTTGTTTCCACTTCCATTGATATTCATTTCAATCGTTTTAAGATTTGCACTGCTATTTTGAAGCTTTAGTTCTTGAGTTTCACCTCCCATAAATTCAATTGTGGTTCCATTGATAGTTCCGCCACTAAGTGTTGCTGTATTTCCACTCCCATTAGTATTTGCCCCATTTGTGAGTTGAATCCTTGACTTTCCATCACCACTAATTCCTCCAGTCAAATTGAGTTCTGTGCCATTGGCTAAAGCAAAGATGATTGCTTTTTGTGCCCCAACAGTGATTTGATTGGCAATCGTAGTTTTACCTATATTTAAGATAAGAAAATTATTGGTAGAAGGGTTTGTGGTATTTTTGAAAGCAATTGATGTAATGGTATTGTTTGCATCAGTCAATGTCAATTTTTTGCTTTGACTTCCATCATCAAAGATTATCCCTTGCTTGTTTATTGTGTTTTGTGACTTATTTCCATTTACCTCAATATCTTGCCCACTTAATACCCCACCACTCAATACAACAGCAAGAGAGCTTGCAACCAAGGGTTTAAAAAATGAAAAAGTATAAGATTTGAAAAGCACCCAGATTCTCCCAAAAACAATATAGAACAAAATTAAAAATTTTTAAAATTCTATCTAATTTAGAAGGGATTTTATTTTTGAATCACTAGCTTATGGACTTTATTTTCTCTTTTATCATCTCTACAATAGGCAGTTTGAGTGGGCAGAGCTTTTCGCATTCTCCACAAAGCGTGCAGGCTGAAAGAATCTTAGCCGTTGAGGGAAATGGAGAGAGAGAGCAGAGGTGTAGATAGCCTCTAGGAGAGTAGGTTTCATCTCCATTTTCTATAAAAGTAGGGCAGATAGGGTTGCATTTGGCACATTTGATGCAAACCTTTTCCATCATTTCTCCTAAAGAGTTTTGCTAAATTTATTTTCCCCAATAGGAGCTTTTTCCAAAAATCCATCAAACTCCATTGCTATATTTCGGATAAGCATTCCACCAGTTGGAGTGGCTTTGAGATAAGTTTCTGCAAGTTCTAGAAGACCTGCCTCTTCATAGGGTTTTAGGGATTGTAATGCATTAGAAAAATAAGCCTTAAAATCAATATCAAATTGTTTTTCAATCTTTAAGAAATCCAAATAAAGATTGTTCATAATCTGCATAATCACTTCTTTTCTGAGCCTATCTTCCTCATTTAGCCAGATTCCTTTGCTTGTAGGCAAGATTCCTTCATCCAAAGCTTTTTGATATTCACAGAGATTTTTGTGATTTTGTGCATAGTAGTTAAGCCCCTCACTAATACTTGTTAGTCCAATCCCCACAGTTTGAGAAAACCCCTTTGTTGTATAGCCTTGGAAATTTCGTCTAAGCTCCCCATCCATCTTTGCACGATAAAGCTCATCATCTCTTTTGGCAAAGTGATCCATCCCAATAAGCTCGTAGCCATTACTTGAGAGAAAAGAGATCATAAACTCGAGGATTTTTAGCTTTTCTTTGGGTGAGGGGAGAGTAGTCTCATCAATTTTTCTCATTGTCTTTTTCATCCATGGCACATGGGCGTAGTTGAAAATGGCTAATCTATCAGGAGAGAGCGTGATGACTTTGTTTAGAGTTTCTGAAAAAGTTTGAAGATTTTGATAAGGTAAACCATAGATGAGGTCAAAGTTTATAGAGCTGATCCCAAAACTTCGTGCGATTTGCACCGCCTCTGCAACTAACTCAACGCTTTGGATACGATGGATTGCTTTTTGGACTTGAGGATCAAAGTCTTGCACTCCAAAGCTCACACGATTAAATCCCCCTTCTCTTAGTACTTGCATTTGCTCAGAATCAAAAAACCTAGGATCGATCTCACAGCTTATTTCTGCTTGGCTTGAAAAATTGGGGAAAAACTCCCTAAGCAGAGCAATGACTTCATTTAGCTCTTTGGCATTGAAAAATGTCGGAGTCCCTCCACCAAAATGAAGCTGGATGACTTCTCGTTTTGTGTCCAAAAATTGAGAAAGTAGCTCTAGCTCTTTGCGTAAATAAGGGATATAGAGAGATTTGTTTTCCTCTTTGCTTGTATAAATCACATTGCATCCACAAAAATAACACGCACTACGACAAAAAGGGAGATGCACATAAAGTGAGAGAGGAAGTGAGCTGGAGTTTGATTCTTCTAGAGCTTTTTGATAGTCAAGATGAGTGAAAGCAGAGTGAAATTCATTTGCAGTAGGATAGCTCGTATAGCGAGGACCAGCTTTGGAATATTTGGCTATTTTTTCAAAATCAATCATTATTTCTCCTAAAGTAATCATCAAAATTAAAAAACAGATTGGGATATTCTTGCTTAATTGTTTTTGCAAGATGTTGAGTATCAACTTGTGCAATATCAAGATTGAGCTCTTGAAGCTTGCTTTTTGCTACACTTAAGACATCATCAAAATCCAGTGGCATTAGATTTGCAATATCTTTTTCTAGAGAAATTGCAAATCTTTCTTCTTGTGCTTGTTTCATATTTTGCAAAATTTGTTGGAGCAAATCAGCAGAGAGAATCACATACTCTTGGTTTTTTTCATCGCTGAGAAAACAAGGTCTATCCCTGCTTAGTTCTCCATCAACAAATTCAATATTTAAAGTGCGACTATCAATTTGTTTGAGTTGAGCACTTGCAAAACTTTGGTTGAAATCTAGCATTGCCTCTCCTTATGCAAATATGCCATTATACCCTTTTGTGCATGAAGGCGATTTTGAGCCTCTAAGAAAACCTTACTTTGAGATCCTTCAAGCACCTCCTCACTTACTTCATATCCCCGATATGCAGGCAAGCAATGCAAGAAAATCGCATTATTTTTTGCAAGCTTCATCAAAGACTCATTGACTTCAAAACCTTTGAAATCTTTGATTTTTCTCTCTTTTTCACTCTCCTGCCCCATAGAGATCCAAGTGTCCGTAGTTACGACATTACACCCTTCAATGGCTTCTTTTGGATCATGAGTTGTGATGATTTTGGCTCCACTCTCTTTGGCAAAGTTTTGTGCCAAACTCAGAATCTCACTATCAACTTCATAACCCTTTGGGGTAGCCACTCTAAGCTCAAATCCAAGTTTGGAAGAGAGCATTAGCCAAGAGTGAGCCATATTGTTTCCATCGCCGATGTATGTAGCAATGGGTTTTTCACCCTCAAGGCTTATCCCGCATTCAATCATTGTTAGATAATCTGCCATAAGCTGGATTGGATGGTAGCTATCACTTAGTCCATTAATCACAGGCACACTAGAGTAAGAGGCAAATTCTTCAAGACGCGAGTGCTCAAATGTTCGGATCATGATCATATCTACCATTGAGCTAATGACTCTTGCAGTATCCTTGATAGGTTCTCCTCGACTGAGTTGAATATCATTGCTTGATAAAAACATCCCTATACCGCCAAGCTGATAAATCCCTGATTCAAAGCTTACTCTTGTGCGAGTGGAGTTTTTTTCAAAAATCATAGCTAGAATTTTTTGAGGCATTAGAGGGGTGGGGATATTGTTTTTGAAGTCATTTTTGATACTTTGAGCCAGAGAGATGATCTCTAAAATCTCTGTTTTGCTAAAGTCTTTTAGGCTTAGAAAGTGTTTCATTGTCGTCTCCTGATATTGGGTGGATCCATATTGGGGAAAGTGTAGTTTTGGATTGAGATGACAATTCCTTTGGTTAAATTCTTGAAAACCGTGTATTGTGCTGTTCTCTCATAAAAAATTTCTTGATTATTAAGAAGAAATCTTTGAGTTAGAACCCCTTCTTTTGTGATTCTTAATCCTCGACTTCCAAAAATATCTTGTGCGAAGAAAATATCATCAAAAAGATCGCCATAGCTTACTTCGCCTAGGATTTTTCGTGCTGCAAGTGATTTGGGTGCACACTCTCCTTGGAAACAAATCTCATTCTTAGTGATTTCAAGAGCCCCAATAGGAGCTCCCATTTGAAAGAGATCGACATGAATTGCATATTGCGAATAACGCACAACGGCTAAATCATAAAACTTAATCGCTGGAGTATTGATCAATAAAAGTTTTGTTCCAGAAACATGTTCTAAGAGTTCTAATGAATTAGGATCAATAGGCTCACTTCCTCCAAAAAGAGAGAGAAAATCATTCCATCCTTGAGAACTTGAAGAACACGCACTTAGAGAAAAAGCAAGACAAAACCCTAAGAGCAGATTGCTAAGCATTGTCTTCATTTTTTCTCCTTTTACTCTATGGGATTAGATATTTCCTGAGAGAACTTTGTGCCAAATTTTACCATCAAGTTTGAGTTCCATACTCACTTGGCACAAACCATCTTTATAAACAGTTTCTGTAATTTCTGCATTTCTAATAAGTGCTTGAACTTTTGTTTTGACAACAGAGTTTTGAAGCATCATATCTTTTACAGTATCTTGACCATTTACTCTGATTCCATACATTTTTTCCCCAATCTGTCTGTAAGCATCAACAATTGCCGCTCTTTTGGCAAGTGCAAGTGCTTGTGAAGGAGAAATTGAAGTCTCAGGTGCTACACCCATTCCTACTGCATTAAGCTCAATCACATTGCTAGGAGTTAGCATAGGAGAATTTGGAATAAGTGGCTCTCCCATTTCTGCAGTTGTGTTTTTGCTAGGTTTTGCATAACTAGTTTCTGGTGCTGGTGCCGGTGCTGGTGCAGGAGCCGGGGCTGGAGTCATTGCAGGCTCAACATTGTCAATCACGATTGTATTTACTCTTTGCACTCTTGGAGTTTCTTCTTGTGGAAGCATATTTCCTGTGTTGCCATACATTGGAACTGGTGGTTGAAGTGGCACATAGTTTGCCTGATAATTTGCTGAAGGGGGGATCAAAGCTGTATCACTCACACCATCAGTGAATGCACCGCATCCCACTAAGCTTAAAGCCGCCATGCTAATCATACTTGAGTAAGTTACTCTCATGTCTCATCCTTTAATTTTGATTTGATGTGATGACATATAGCAAATGGTGTTCCAATTTTATTTTTTGCACTGAATAAAACGATAAGTCGCCATAATCTTATCAAAATAGTATTGATTATCCAGATTGATGACAAAATCTCTTTTTCCTACAAGTGTATTGACCAAGTCTTTTTGGATTACAAACTTACAATGATCAACTTTGATTGGCTCTGTTGCATGGATGAGGTGAAAAATATTTTCATCCACTTCTTCAAGTCGATAGGCAATGGCATTGAGGTTGAAGCGATGTTGGATTTCGTTGGAGTTAGAATAAGACTTGACATTTTCATTGCTAGATTGAAACTCAGTCCAAGTCCCATTTAGTCTAACGGTTTGAGTTGCCAAGGTATTGTGTGGATTTTTGGATTGCAAAAACTCCAAAAGAGGTTTGGAAGTTACCTTGATATAAATCTCTCCATCTTTTTGAATCTGAACAAAATCGCTTTCTTTTGCCTCAAACACATAGCTTTGAGTGATTTTTGCCCTCTGTATCTCAGCATACATACAACAAAAAACGCTCAAAAAAACTAGCCAATAACGCACAATCAAACCTTTTTTAAGCAAGATTTTAATATTATACCTTTTTATATTGATTCTCACATAAAGATAGGAAAATGAAAAGAATTGCAATTTTAGGAAAACCCAATGTTGGTAAAAGCTCGCTTTTTAATTGCTTTTTAAAGCAGAGAAAAGCCATTACCTCAGATGTGGCAGGAACAACACGAGATGTAAATTCAAGTATTATGGATTTTAATGGTAATTTGGTAGAAGTGCTAGATACTGGAGGGATTGATGAGAGCAGTGAGCTGTTTTCAAAAGTAAAAGAACTTAGCATCAAAGCAAGTGAGCAGGCAGACTTGGTGCTTTATATGGTTGATGGCAAGCTTTTGCCTCAAGAAGAGGATAGGGCGTTGTTTTATGCTATTAGCAAAAAGGCAAAGAATTGTATTTTGGTCATCAATAAGATTGATAATGACAAAGAAAAGCAAAGAGGTTGGGAGTTTGCAAGTTTTGGGGCAAAAGAGAGTTTTATGATCTCAGCAAGTCATAATCGTGGAATCCTAGCTCTCAAAACTCATATCATCAAATCCCTTGGACTTACCTCCCAAATGGCTTTGGCAAACGATGAGGATGAAAGCTTGGAGGATTTTCTCACTTCAAGTACTCAAGAAGAAATACCAGAGAAAAAAAGCATCAATGTAGGAATCATCGGAAGAGTAAATGTAGGGAAAAGCTCATTGCTCAATGCACTTCTAGGGAGTGAGCGAAGCGTGGTGAGCTCAGTGGCGGGAACGACGATTGATCCAGTGGATGAGGAAATGGAATATGGGGGGCAAACGATAAAGTTTGTAGATACCGCAGGGATTAGAAGAAGAAGCAAGATTGAAGGGATTGAGCGATTTGCCCTAGATCGAACCAAAAAGGTGCTAGAGCAGAGTGATATTGCTCTATTGGTGCTTGATGTGAGTGAGGGGTTTGTCGAGCTTGATGAACGCATAAGCTCACTAGTAGATAAATACTCTTTGGGCGTGATTATCGTGCTAAATAAATGGGATATACGAGCAAGTGAGTTTGAGGAAATCCGAAGTGAGCTAAAAAGGAAGTTTAGATTCTTAGAGTATGCCCCCTTTTTGAGTGTGAGTGCAAAAAATGGTCGCCATATCGAGGAAATCAAGAAAAAGATTTTGGAAGTATATGCAAACTACTCTTTCCGTATCCCCACTTCAAGGCTCAATGATTGCATTGCAGAAGCCACAAAACGCCATCAGCTTCCAAGCGATCACGGAAAGATTGTGCGAATCTATTATGCCACTCAGTATGAGACTTGCCCTCCACAAATCGCTCTAGTGATGAATCGCCCAAAAGCCCTGCACTTTAGTTATCGCAGATATTTAGTCAATTTCTTAAGAGATAGTTTTGATTTTTCAGGCACCCCTATTCTTATCAGTGCTAGGGGTAGAAAAGAACAAAACAGAATCGAGAGTGAAGAGGAGTAGGGAATCAAGCAGATTGCAAAATCCTTTGATGAGCTCACAACCCTAGAGCTCTATGAGATTTATCATCTTAGGGTAAGTGTCTTTGTCGTAGAGCAAAAATGTGCTTATCAAGAGGTGGATGAGATTTAAAAGCTTTGCATTTTTATATAAGAGATGAGATGGAGATCAAGGCTTATTTGAGAGTTTTGCAAGAGGGCGAGGGGGTGAAAATCGGATGTGTGATTGGTGGGATAGCAACAACACCCCTCATACATTCACCCCAAAACTCAAGTAAAAGTTTTGGGTTTGAACCTTATATGGGTTGTAAATGGGATAATACCACCAAAACTCCATATTGAAGTAGGGTGCAAACATCTTGAGTCCCACGCCTCCTCCTGAGAGGAAGTTGTATTGATCCACTTTTTCTTTGAAGTCTTGCACATATCCTGCATCAAGCCCCAAAGAGGGAGCAAAGGTAACCCCTGAAAAACTTGGAAGATAATACACTAAATCATTTCTAAAAATCACTCCAATTTGCCCACTAAGGCTTAGTCCATCAAACCCTCTAACACTTGCCCTCCCTCCGATACTCATCTTCTCACTTGCATACAAATCACTCTGAGAGACTTGAGTTTTTAGCATTGAGCTGAAGTTGAAGTTTTGACTTCCAAGAGCAAAGGGAGTATTGAGATAGAAGTCAAGAGTAGGGATAGTGTAAAGGTAGGGTTTGTCATTTCCTAGAATCTTATTGCTTCCAAAGGCTGGGATTCCTTGAAGGAGTGAAAAAGTCATATCAAATTCTGAAGTCCCAAAATAATGCTTATAGTTCAAAAACAAAGATACATCACTCAAAAACTTTCTTTGCACCTCTAGCTCGACTTTATCTAGGTAGTTTCTGCTATCTTTGATATTCCACCCAATTCCCAGAGATAGCGAGTGAAAGACATTGCTTAAGAGTAAGTAGCTAAGTTTTGAGCTAAAACTCCAAGATTTGCTAGAGTTAATCGGTGAGCTATAATCAAGCTCTAGCGTAGAGGCACTTTGAGAATAAGATCCACTAAACTCTAGCAAAGCCCTTCTTATAGGGAGGGAATAACTCGCAGAAGCATATAAAGAGTGAGTGCCTCTAGTGAAAGGGATAGAGTTATTGACATAAAAAGAGAGCGTATCTCCTAGATAGGCTGGGTTTTCGATGCCTAGAACAAAGCTTGATTGGATATTGCTTGTAAAGAAGCTTTTGAGCTTATCTAAAGAGCTAGAACCATAATCCCTCACTCCTGTGCTTCCTCCATTATCAAGCGTGGCACTAAAAAAGATAGGCAAAGCCTTTTTATCTACCACTATCTCAACCTTGCTTCCTCCATAAAACCCTGAAGGGGTGATGATGACTTTAGGATCTAGGTATTTGTTTCTTCTGATATTGCTTAATCCAAATTCGATTTCTTTATTGTTGAGAATATCTCCTTGCTTGATAGAGAAATCCTTGGAGAAAAACATCAAGGTAGAGTTATCTCTGAATTCCAATTCATTGATATATCCTACCTCTATGCCAATCTTTAGAATCCCACCCTTTAAATCCTGAGGAATAAGTCCAAATTTTGTAGTGATATAG
>DXDJ01000066.1 GCA_019115525.1 Candidatus Helicobacter avistercoris
GGGGGTGGAGGGGAGGTTAGTGAACCTCTCTCCAAATTTTGCATTTCCACAAATAAGCTAGAACTGCCATAATCGCACAGAAAATCATAAGTTTAATTCCCAAAGATTCTCTTTCTTCTTTCTTTGTGTCAGCGATACTTTCCATATAAGCCAATACTTGATGCTCGGCTTTTTGATTTAGCCCTACTCTAGGCATTGAAGCACCCGGGAGCATTTTTTGAGGATCATTGATAAAGAGTGCAAGATAGTGCTCTCCTCGACTTCTATACATTGTAGAAAGATCTGGAGCTGGAGCGCCAAGATACTCTTTTACAAGTTTTTCAGGAGTTGCAACCTTGATTCCCTTAAGACCATTGATACCATTGTATTTTACATCATGGCATCTTGAACATGCATCAACAAATACTTCACGATTGCTCATTTCTTTTGGAGCAATAGATTGAAGATATGCAACGATATCTGCAATTTGTTGATCATCAAGCGTGCCCGCAAGAGAACTCATTTGATATACATCTTCTCTACCTTTTAGTTTTTGTGCAAGCAAGGTAGCCTTCAAAGGATCTTTTAGGAATGCAGTCAAAAACTCAGGAGCATAAAGGTATCCCATAGTATCAAGATCTGGCCCCATAACACCATCAGCATTTCTAGCCTTAAGTTCGCTCTCTGGAGTTTTTGTATTGTGACATCCTGCACAATTGTCCTCTACCAAAGTCTTTCCTGCTTTTGCATTCCCCTTAAGGGTAACTTGAATATCTTTAACATCAGCAAAAGTATAATCCGCTGGAGCTTTCGCAGGATGGAATACAGAGTGAGCTAGAGGCTCTACTCCCCAATAAATTACACCAACAACAGCAATAATAATTGCTAAAGCCTTGAATTCTCTCATTAGTGACTTCCTCCTACTTTTTCATTTTTTGTGATAAATGGAAGGATGATGAAGAGTGCAATAAAGATTGTTGATGCACCAAGTCCGATCCACTTATTAATCCCAATATCTGGTGGAAGTTTTCCAAAGATAGTTAGAACAATCATATCCACAAGCAAAACAATAAACCAAACAAGGAATGCAGGTCTTTTGTGAGCAGGTGCAACAACAGGACTTCTATCAAGGAAAGGAAGAGCAAAGAAAATCACATTTGCCAAACCAAACATCGCAAGTCCAAAATCACTGCTAAAGAAGAAACCTCTAAGCACTTCGTAGCTCCACAAGAAATACCACTCAGGATAAATATGAGGAGGAGTTTTAAGATTGTTTGCAGGATCGAAGTTGATTGGATCGAGTGCAAAATTGAAATTAAAACATGCCAAGAAGAAGAAGAGTGTCAAGAATACAAACACTACAAAAATATCTTTTGAGAGGAATACTGGCCAGAAAGGAATAACTTTTGATTCTTTTTTCTTACCTTCAAGATATTTTTTTGCTTCTGCTTCAAAATCAAGATGCTCACCCTCTTCATTATTAACATGAGGAACTCTAAGAGTATAGAAGTGGATTGCAATAACAGCAATGATAAGGATAGGGATAAGACAAACATGAAGCATAAAGAATCTTGTCAATGTCGCATCAGCAACACTATAATCTCCTCTAACCCACTCAACTACATCAGGACCGATAAAAGGGATTCCACCAAAAAGATTTGTAATAACTACTGCTGCCCAATAGCTCATTTGTCCCCAAGGAAGCATATATCCGCTAAATGCTTCAGCAGAAAAAAGAACAAAAAGAAGCATACCGCTAATCCAAATCACTTCTCTTCCACGCTTATAAGAACCATAATAAATCCCTACAAACATGTGGATGTAGATGATAACAAACACCATACTTGCACTTACAGCATGAATATTTCTCCATAACCAGCCATAAGCCACCTCTGTCATAATTGTGTAATTCACGCTATCAAAAGCAAGATTGACATCGGGCTTGTAATACATCAAAAGGAAAAGTCCTGAGACAAAAAGCATTCCAAAAAGAACAAGACACAAAACACCCATAGCCCAAAGGAAATTGATGTTTTTTGGGATCCAATACTCAGTCATCAAAACTTTTGTCAAAGTTCTGATTGCAATTCTTTGATCCAACCAATCGATAAAACCATTTGCTTTTCTAATTTCAGCCATTTCTTACTCCTTCTCACTCAATTGATTGTATTCTTCACCAGCTTCACCAAGTAGAAGTTTTTTGCCACCATCGATCACTTTAAAAGGTGGGATCGTCATAGGAATTGGAGGAGGTGTTCCAGGCTCATTAACTCCTGAAGAATTGAATTTTCCTCCATGACAAGCACACACAAATTCTCTCTTTTCACCATCGTATCCAGGGATACAACCAAGGTGAGTACAAACTTGAACACCTACTGTGTAGATAGAATCACCGATTTTAAAATTTCTTTTTCCAAGATATTTTTCTGCATCGGCATCATCTTTTGCCATTTTGAGGATATACACAGGTTTTTTTCTCCACTCAACTGTCATTAATTCCCCATCTTTAAGAGAAGAGATATCAACAGTTGTAAAACCTGCTGAAACAACGCTTGGAAGTGGATCCCAAGTTTTCTTCATAGCAATTAGCGAAGCTACGGCACCAACAGCTGCACCACCACCAAGAGCCATTCCGATAAAGTCGCGTCTTTGATTGTCTGACATCGTTACTCCTTGTTTGTGTTTGCTTAATTTTTGCCTGCACGAAGCACAAAACAAAACCTAGGATTTTATCAAAAACTCTTCTGATTTTTTCTTGAAAAACTAGAGAAATAAGGGGATTGTGAAAAATCTAGATAAGGGTTTGTAAGAATTGTTTGTAAAACCCGTTTTATAATTGCTTAATCCTTTTTAAGCTTAAAACACCTTGAAAGGGACATATTTTAAGATTTTTAAATCAAGGTTTGAGAGTGAAAAAACTAAAAGAGAAAATGATTGATTTTTTATGTGATGAAACCCACAAAAGAGGTTTTCATAATGTTGTGTTCGGCTTAAGTGGAGGATTGGATAGTGCGGTAGTTGCAACATTGTGCAAAGAGGCTTTTGGAGTAAATGCCATAGCTGTTTTGATGCCTACTTCCAAAAGCTCTCCTCAACACTATCAAGATGCTCTTAAAATTATTGAGATTTTATCTTTAAAGTATGAGATTATTAACTTAGAAAAATTTGAAGAGATTTTTTCAAGTTTTAAAGAGATGGATTCATTGCGTTTTGGGAATCTGTGTGCGAGAACTAGAATGATGCTTTTATATGATATTGCATCAAGGGAAAAAGCCCTTGTTATCGGAACAAGCAATAAGAGCGAAAGAATGCTTGGATATGGGACGATCTATGGGGATCTAGCTTGTGCAATTAACCCTATTGGCGAAATCTACAAGAGTGATTTGTATGAGTTTGCAAAATATCTTGGAATTCCTAGAGAAATTATTCAGAAAAAACCAAGTGCAGATCTTTATGAAGGGCAAAACGATGAAGATGAATTGGGTTATTCTTATGAAAAAATTGATCGATTCTTGAAAAAAATTTTAAAAAATAATGGAGATATTGATAATTTACTCTTAGATTCTGCTATTATTGAAAGTGAATATTCTAAAGACTTTATTCAAAGTATTTTAGAAAGAATTCAAAGAAATCGATTTAAGCTTGGCGTACCCAAAGTCTTTAATCCATAAAACACAAAAAGGAGAATAAAATGAGAAAAGTACCTTTTTTCCTCTACGGTTTTCAAGAGGGTGATCTTAAAGGGATTACTGATGTAATTGCGGAGCATTCAAGCTTTGGAAAAGAGAGAGGCATAGCTTTTGATCAAGTTCCAAACTATGTTGAAATCCTTGAGAAACAAGCTTCAGAGATTACAAAGGCCCCTCATACGATTGCTGTGAGTTCACAAATTTCTGCAACTCTACTTGCACTTCAAGCTTTGGAGATCAAAAGAAACCATCGAGTGATTTGCTCGGTTTATTGTCATCCATTTGTACCTGAGTGTATTAGATATTTTGATGCTGAGCCAGTATTTGTAGATGTTGATCCTACGACACTGGCAATGCTTCCTGAAAAATGCGAAGAGCTTTTGCTTAAAAAAGACAAAGAAAGAATCAAAGCAATGATCGTCTCTCATATTGGAGGCACGCCCACTGAAATGGATCCATTCTATGATTTGAAAGAAAAATACAAAGTTGGATTGATTGAAGAGGCAAGTTTTGCTGTTGGAATGAAATATAAAGATGGAAGCTATGTAGGGAGCAACCCTAGATCAGATTTCACAATTGTTTCCCATTTTCTAGGAGGTAAGGAAAAACTTTTTAATGCAGGTATGCTTCTAACCAATAACGAAGAGAAGGCAAAAAAGTGTATTTCTTTGCGATACCACTCTAAGGAGAGAGGGAGCAATAATTATGGATTATTTTATGACATTGTTGATATGAGTTTGGATCATACAATGTCGATGCTTTCTGCTCGTATGGCACTCTATCTTGCCGAGAGATTGGAGATGCATAGAGAGAGAAGAACAGAGATTGCCAAGATGTATCGTGAGGGGCTTAAGGGGATTAGCGGTTTGACCCTTCCTGTCGAAAACAAGGATGATGTTCATACACTTTTTATTGTTAGATTGAAAAAAAGTCGAGATAGAATCTCATCTCTTTTGTATGAGGCAGGGATAGAGACTTCACTGCATTTTATTCCAATCAATCTTTTGAGCTATTATAAAAACAAATTCCAGCTTAAGGTAATGCAATTCCCCAATGCATTCCAAGCTTATCAAGAAGTTCTTTCGCTTCCTTTGTATGCAGGAATGAGCAATGAAGATGTTCAATATGTTATTGACACACTCAAAGAAATTTTGGCTCAGGAGTTAGAATAACCCTTGAGACTGATTGATCGTTATTTTTATAAACCTCTTTGGTGGCAGAAGATTATTATCTTTCTTCTGCTTCCTCTTTCACTTTTTTATTGCATTATCTCTTATTTGAAGAGAAAAATTTCTTCTACTATTGATTTTGAAATACCTATTATTTCTATTGGCAATCTTGTAGTTGGAGGCAGTGGAAAAACCCCTTTTATCATCCATCTTGGAGGGGAACTAAAAGAGTACAAAATAGGAGTTATTTCAAGAGGATACAAGAGAAAAAGCAAGGGGTTGGTTGTTGTGTCTAGATTTGGAGAAATTTTATGCTCACAAGAGGAAGCTGGAGATGAGCCATATTTGATTGCAAAAAGTTTAAAACACGCAAGTGTTATTGTTTGCAAAAAAAGAAAAGAAGCAATTTCTAAAGCCAAGGAAATAGGGTGTGATGTTATTTTGCTCGATGATGGTTTTAGATTTAATTTCAAAAAGCTCAACATTCTTCTTGAGCCAAAACTAAAGCCATTTTATCCTTTCTGCCTGCCAAGTGGAATGTATAGGGAATGGAGAAGAAGCTATAAAGATGCAGATTTAATTATCCAAGAGGGTGAGGGGTATGTCAGGAGAGTGGAAGTTTTGGATCAGACACCAAGAATGCTTTTGCTTACAGCAATTGCAAATCCTATGAGATTGGATGAATTTTTGCCCTCTGTTGTTGGGAGAGTCTATTATCCAGATCATGCAAATTTTGATTATGAGAGTGTTAAGAAAGCTTTGGAAGATCATCAGGCAACCAGCTTGCTTGTAACAACAAAGGATTGGGTAAAACTTGAAAAATTTGATTTGCCTTTGAGTATTTTGTCTTTGAGGCTTGAAGTTGGGGAAGAAATTATGATCGCAATCAAAAAATATATTAAGGAGCAAAAATGCTAAAAAGAGGAGATAAAGCCCCTAATTTTGTTCTACAAAATCAAGATGGCGTAGATGTGGGGCTAAATGATTTGTTGGGAAAAAAACTTATTGTCTATTTTTATCCCAAAGATAATACGAGCGGATGCACGCTTGAAGCACAAGACTTTGGCGGTCTGCTTAAAGATTTTGAGAGTTGTGGAGCAAATATTGTAGGAATTAGTCCAGATAGTGTGCAAAGCCATAAAAAATTTATCCAAAATAAACAGCTCAAAGTAATGCTCCTAAGTGATACAAGCAAGAGCGTTAGCACAAGTTATGGAGCTTATGGAGAGAAAAAGATGTATGGTAAAGTTGTGCAAGGAATCATTCGATCAACTTTTATTATCGATGAGGGCGGAGAGATTTTGGAAGCCTTTTACAATGTCAAAGCCAAAGAACATGCAAAAAAAGTATTGCAGAGATTGATAGAAATACAAGAGGAGAGAGTATGAATATTTCAAGTGTTATTGTTTATGTGAGCAATTTTGAAAAAGTTTTTGAGGAGATTGAAAAAATCGAGGGGTGTGAGATTGGATTGAGCGATCGAGAAAAACAAGTCATTATTGCTGTGATTGAAGCTGAGGATGTGAATGCAGAGATGGAAATTTTGGGGAAAATTAGTGCAATTGATGGAGTGATTGAGGCCAATATGCATTATAGCTATTCTCAAGAGGAGTTGCAGAAAGCTAGAGAGAATATCTCTGAGGAGATCTCAAGTGTTCTAAGTGATGAAGTTTCAATTGATGAAGTAAGATATAGTGGTAGTGTCTATAACCAAATGCATAGATCTTAGCGGTATCGTAGATAGTAATTGATGTAAAAGCGAATGAGGGTTTTTGTTTTTGGATGAGGATAGTCTTTGTAAGCAATTTCAATGGTCTTGATACTATTGCGATCCAAGAGAATAAAACCGCTCTTTTTGATAATTTTTAAATCACTAATATCTCCATTGGGATGGAGATAAAACTCTACGACATTTCCCCCACCTTGCTGAAGCATCGCAGCATTGGCTGGATAGCGTAAGTATTTTTGAGTAATCCTTCCGATATAGGCAAGATTATTGATGATATATTCTTGCTCTTCTTTGCCCAAATACCCAAACTCTGGTCCATAAAACTCTGAAATATTTTTCTTGGTTGTTGCATCTGCAAATTGATAGGCAAGAGATTGTTGGAAGTCGGGTATGGGTTGCTCTTGTGTGTTTTCATCTTGTGGAGATTGCAATTCTTGCAGATCTGTTTGAATTTCTTGTGCTTCTTCTTGCAAGACTTCTTGCACTTCATGTTGTTGCTCTTCAATGTTTTTTTCTCCCTCTTTGCTCTCTTGTGGGGATTCTTTTTGTAGGGCTTCTTGTGTGGTTTTTGGAGCTTCTTTTTTGATTTGTTCTATTTGTTTTTTAGGTTTTGTTTTTTTCTTTGGGGGAGAGGATTTGGGAAGAGGGGCGGAGAGCTGGGTGTCAAAATCTGCAATCTGCTTGAATGATGCTTTGATTCTATGTTCGCCTATGCCTTTTTTGAAACCCAATTGAGGTTTTTGAATCAATAGATACAGCAGGGCAGTGTGAAGCAAAAACGAAAAAAAGAGAGTGAGAGCTAGACGATAGCGTTTCATCAATCCTCGCTAATAAGATGTGTAAAATCCTTATTATGAGTCTCCTTTGGATAATGATTGAGAAGTAGATTGCCTTTTTCATTGGAAAAGATGAGATATTTTGTGTTTTCATATTCAAAAGATATGATTTTACTTTTTGCAGAAAGAAGAATTTCTTGATAATTCTTATTTTTTGCATTTTGCTTTGTTTTGTTTTTTAGATATCTAAGGAAAACAATCATTACCCCTAGAATCAAACACACATAAAGATAATTCCACCAAGAAACTTTTAGAACCTCAGATTTGATTTCTAATATCATTGCTTGATTTGTATTTGTTTGAGTGAGTGAGAGATTCTTGCCCCAAATAGTAATTTGCGTTTGTTGAGATGAGGTGGGAAGAATTTGTATTTTTTCAAATGGGGGCAAGAGGGTTTGAGTTTGTTCTTTTTGCACAAGCATTGAGGGGAGGGTAATTTGCAAGAAATCTTTATGATCTGTTGTGGCGATTTTTTCTTGTATAGGAATAGTAATTTGAAGTGTTTTGAGCTTTTGTGAAAATGTAATTTCTTGTGCGTGGGTGAAAAGAATAAAGAGAAGAAAAACAAAAAAATGTTTCACTAAATTCTCTCTCTTGTGATGTAATACACAATTGCATCAGAATCAAGGATTTCATTAATTCTGATTGCAAGATTTTTTTCATATACCATCACCTCACCCTTGCCTATGACTCTTCCATTGACAAAGGCTTCAATACTTTCTCCAGCAGGTTTTTGCAAATCAATAATAGAGCCTTTTTCAAGTTTTAAAATATCCCTGAGAGTAAGTTTGGTAGAAGCAAGTTGTGCATCAAAAACAACATCCATATCCAAGAGTCCGGCATAATTTTCCATCATCCTTTCAAAGTTTTTGGCAAGCTCTACCTCTCGCTCTGTGTGTTCGTAATCCTGATTAAGGATCGAATCTAGCATACACTCTCCTTATACATACTGCATTTTCCTTCTTCTATTGCAAAATGTATTCCCTTTAGATTTGGATTGGGTAGAGTGATTTCTCCTAAAAATGAAGGTGTATTGATTTGGATATGCACTCCTTGCTCAGCTAGAAGAACTTTTGCATGTCCAATGACAAGATTTGCAATCTCCTTGCTTAGATCATATAAATCATCCTTAGTTGGATTGTCATCAAAAAGCATTGCTGAAGAAATCGAAAGCAAGAAAGCATGATCAAAACAGAAATAAAAATGAGCCTCTTGTGTAGAGATTTTACTGCAATAGCCTGTATGAATTGCAGTATGAGTTATATGAGGAGTGAGTGAAGTTGTGTTTTTGATAGTTTGAATAAAGCTCTTGGCATAGACATCCATAAAAAGTCCTTTATCGAGGTTTGAAATTTTGAGTACTTATACAGTATTGCTTAAGAAAGCACTGATGGCATTGCGGTTTGGAAGCCTTGCAAATATAGCGTCCAAAAAGAACAAAAGCTTGATGTAAGGCACTCAAATCATTTTTGAATAATTTTACTAATTCTTGCTCGGTTTTGAGTGCCGTTTTTGCTTTTGTTAGTCCAAGACGATGAGAAACTCTAAAAACATGAGTATCAACAGCCATAAAATTCTGTTCAAAATATTCGATCAAAACAACATTGGCAGTTTTTTGTCCCACGCCGGCAAGAGATTTAAGCTCCTCTTGAGTTTGAGGAATTTTTCCACCAAAAGTGTGAACAACTTGATTTGCCATTTTGATGAGATTGATTGCTTTGTTGTTGAAAAATGAACAAGATTTGATCAACTCTTTGATCTCATCAAGAGGTGCTTGAGCAAGGTGGACTGGTGTGGGAAAAGAAGCAAAAAGAGCAGGAGTGATGAGATTAACTCTTTTGTCCGTGCATTGAGCAGAGAGCATTACACTTACAAGAAGCTCATAGAGATTGCTGTATTTAAGCTCAGTTTTTGGGTTGGGGTAAGCAAGCAAAAAGTGTTTTTTGATCTTTTGACTTTTTTCTTGCTTTGTCATACTGCCTCAACAATGATATGTTGAGCTTCGCTAGAACGCAATGCAATTTTTGAATGATGAACTTGTATGGCTAGAGTGTCTTTGTTGGATGAAAATCTCTCCAAAAAGATTTCTGTATCTTTTGTGATTCCAAGTGCTAAGAATCGATCTCTTAATTCTTCATCTTGAGTTTGGATCGTGATAACTTTGTATTTTTTGTTTTCGTGTGCTTCAAAAAGTGTCATTTTATTCTCCTGTAAAAATTCTTTGGATAATTTTAAAAGGTGCACTCAAAATATCTTGAGCAACAGAAACTTCTGACTTAGGGTCTTGAAGTGTTCCTTTGATAACTACACCGGTAGATATTTTACCCTCTTTGCCCAACAAAAGATAACCAACAATAGGAATCTTACTTAAAACCTCAGAGAGAGCTTTGATGGTTGAAATAGAGAGAGCGATATCTAATTCTTTTGTTGAAAGATTGATCAATCCACTCCCCTCCACATCAATAGAACTTCCGACAAGATCAATCTTTTTTAATCCCAAAAACTCATCATTAAAATCAAAAGTGATTCTTCCATGATTGACTTCATAGCCATTAGCTCCAAGTCCTGGTTTTTTAAAAACTATTAGCGAGGGGATTGTGTCAATAAGAGCGATAACATTTTGTAGGGTTGCAAAGTTTTTAAAGATTGTGTTTTGCATCTGCACCTCTCCCCTCATCACTTTGTCTTTATAGATTCCCCTTGCACTAAACAACCCTCCATCAACAACAGATTTTTGTGCGATAGTATTGATGAAATTCCCACTAAAATTATCAGCATTGAATTTGACTATATTGTCGTATAGATCGATATTGGCAACCCCATTTTTGTGCGTAAAATCAATTTTAATTCCATGGTTTTGCATATTGACAATCACTTCATCTGCGGGGATTTTAAAATCCTTGAAATTCACTTGAGAATCTTTGGCAATCATATAGAGATGGAAGTTTGATTTTTCTTTTTTTGGAGTCGGCGCTTTTTGAGTGGTTTGAGTGGTTTGAGTGGTTTGAGTGGTTTGAGTGGTTTGAGCAAGCAGAGGGATCGCGCTTTTGGAAAAAGCATCCAAATCAAAGTTTTTGTTTTCAAATTGGATTTTGAGCAAATCTTCTTGCAGATCAAAGATCATGCTCTCATCCAAGGATGAGGCATAGAGTCTATTGGGTGTGATTTTGAAAGTCATATTCAACTCGGTAATGGGTTGCCATTTTTTGTCAAAAATAGGGTATTTGAGATCAGAGAGCTGGGTTTGTAGAAAAATGGTTTTAAAATCTTTACTTTGAAGTGCAACTTCTCCTTGCGAGATTCCTAGATATTTAAGAAGATTTGAGTAGGGAGAGATTTTAGAGAGATTGCTTAAAAGAATATCTGTAGATTCTCCAAGAGTGATTTGAGTTTGAAAGTCAGGAAGTGTGATTTTGGGCGTAGAGATAAAATCAACAAAAAAACTTAGCTGAGGAAAAATTTGCTTATCAATGGAAAAAATTTCTCCAAATGGCGAGGAAGAGTCTTGAGTTTTGATTTGAAAAGAATCTAGATTCGCCTTGCCTTTGACTTGTTTTTTTTCAAGATTAATATCACAATTGATCAACCCCTCAAATTGAGGTTCTTGAAAGGATATTTTGCTGTCATTGACAAAGATGTGACTATGCGTTGGTGTAAGATCTAGCACAACATTGAGTGAGTTGGCAAAAATAGGGAAGCCAAAGAGATCGAAGTTTGCATCTTTGGCTCTAAAATTTCCCTTAGCACTGATATTGAGCTTTTCTTCTGTATCCTCAAAGCTCAACAAAAGATCGGTTTGCATTTTTGAATCCACCTGAGATACATTAAAATCGATATCATAGGCTCTAAGGAGTGCATGAAGTTTTGGATCCAAAGTCGCATCTTGAGATTTGATATGCACAAGAGTTGTGAGATTTTTATCAAAATGTTTTAACTCGACATAGCTCCCCTCGATACTAACCCCATCATAAAGTGGTGAAGTAAGAAAAAAACTGAGTGTGCCATCTTTAAATTGTGTTGTGAGGTGAGGTGTTGTGATGGGAGGAATTTTGGATTCTAGAGTAAGAGACACATCCTCAAGAGTGAGTTTGGCATAAAGGCTTTTAAGCAGTTTTGGCAAAAAAGAGTCATTAAGCGGAGCGGAAAAAAAGAGATTTTCAACTCTAATGTTTTTAAAACTTGCTTTTTGCATGAGCCATTTGTGCAGTGCTGGGATCTTTTTGATTTGATTTTCAAAGGGTGCAAGTGTATGAATAAGAGTGCTAAAGGCACTCAAATGCAAAACATTAAGATCGGAAGATCCTTTGATAACAAGTTTTTCTTCAGGACTCATAAGGGGGTGAGTAGAATTAGAAATCAGTGCGAAATTGAGCTGATTCTTATCTAAGAGAAATTCAAACTTGCCAACAGTGTTGATTTGCAATTTTTCAAAAAACAATTTTTGAATAGCAAGGCGAACATTGTTGCTTGTTTGAGTGAGCTGGAATCTAGCAACAACAGAGGGAAACAAAAGCTCATAGCGTTTTCCATCATACAAAATCGAAGCTTGTTGCTGATCAGGAAGAATGATATTGCGAATTTCAAGAAGTTTAAAATACGACATTGCTACCAAACTGCGATGAAACCACTTAATCGCATCTTGAATGGAAATATTGCTAGGAGTTTTTGTGCTGGGCTGAGAGATTTGGAGTTGGTTGAGGGTAAGAATAAACTTATTATCGAGTTTTAGATACAATCCTTTGAAATTAAGATTTACAACTTGGAATTCTTGAATATGGATTCCGCGATAGAGTGCAACAAATAAACCCCCAATCAAGAGAAAAAAAGTGAAAAGTAAGGTAAGCAAGACAATTGATTTTTTACTGAGTGTTTTTTTCTTGTTTGTAACTTCCATTTTGTTTTATTTGAACTCCACTTTTTCTGCTCCAGAAATCCTTAATCTTCCCAAAGGTTCTATTCGTGCAATTGTATCACACTTGAATTCTCAAAACATCGCCCTAAACACTCTTGATGTGATGATTTTAAGGATGATGGGAAAACCTCAAAGTGGATGGATTGATTTAGGGGAACAGAAGATGAGCAGAGGAGATTTTCTCTACAAACTCACAGTTGCAAAAGCTCCACTCAAAGAGGTCAAGCTCATCCCTGGGGAGAGTATGTATTTTTTCATTCAACAACTCTCCCAAACCCTTGATATTCCAACTCAAGAATTGTGGCGTATTTATGATGAGAAAGTAGATTGTCAGGAGGGGAATATTTTGCCCCAAACTTATAAGATCCCTTATGGGATCGCCCCTTCTAGAGTTTTTGATTGGATGTTGGAGTATTCGCAAGGAGAATACGCCAAGCTTGCTGAAGAATTAGGATATAAGCCAGGAAGCAAGGAGTGGAGAAGGGTTTTGAGCAAGGCCTCAATTATTCAAAAAGAAGCAGCCAATACAGAAGAGATGCCTATTATTTCTGCTGTAATTGATAATCGTATCAAAAAGGGAATGCCTCTACAAATGGATGGATCGCTCAATTATGGACAGTACTCACACCAAAAAATCACGCCAGAGAGAATCCGAAAAGATACAAGTTTGTTTAACACCTATATGTATAAAGGCATTCCTCCATGCCCATGCGGGAGTATAAGTGTCCAAGCAATTAAGAGTGCTGTATTACCAAAAAAAGTAGATTATTTGTATTTTGTGAGAAACAAAAATGGGGTTCATAGTTTTTCAACTACATATCAAGAACATCAAAAAAATTTTAAGAAATGATGAGGTTTTGGTTTTTTGAAGTTTTTTATCTTTGATAAAATGACGTAAATCGTCTTAAAGGAGTGCAATGTTTAGACGGATCTTGATTGCTAATCGTGGTGAAATTGCTGTAAGAATCATTCGTGCGTGTAAAGATTTGGGGATTGAGAGTGTTGCGATTTACTCTCAGGCTGATAGTAAATCTTTGCATGTAAAAATGGCAGATTTTGCCTACAAACTCAGTGATGATCCTATTGGGGGGTATTTGGATATTGATTTGATTATCAAAATTGTAAAAGAAAGCAAAGCAGAGGCAATTCATCCAGGGTATGGTTTCCTCTCAGAAAATGCAACTTTTGCAAAAAGAGTGCAAGAGAGTGGAATTGTATGGATTGGACCGAGTGCAGAAGTGATTGCAAATATGGGAGATAAAAATGTTGCAAGGGCTTTGATGCAACAAAATGGAATCCCCATTGTGCCAGGTACAGATCCTCTCAATGACAAAAGCATGCAAGAGATTGCAGAGATTGCAAAGCACATTGGTTATCCCATTATTTTTAAGGCAAGTGCAGGTGGGGGAGGCAAGGGCATTAGAGTCGTGCAAAGAGAGGAGGAACTAAGTGAGAGTTTTGAGGCTTGCAAAAGGGAAGCAAAAGCCTTTTTTGGCAATGATGATGTGTTTATGGAAAAATGCATTACCAACCCTCGTCATATCGAGTTCCAAATCATTGCAGATAGCTATGGAAATGTGATTCATTTAGGAGAGAGAGATTGCTCAATCCAGCGACGACATCAAAAACTTATTGAGATTGCACCAAGTCCAAGTATTGATGAGGGATTGCGTAAGAGAATGGGGGCTGTGGCAATTGCCGCAGCAAAAGCGACAAAATATGTCAATGCCGGAACAGTGGAATTTTTGGTAGATGAATATAACCATTTCTACTTTATGGAAATGAATACACGCATCCAAGTTGAGCATGGGATTACTGAGGAGATTACAGGGCTAGATTTGGTTGTGCGACAGATTAGAATCGCAGGTGGAGAGATTTTGGAGCTTGAGCAAGGTGATGTAACTTTTCAGGGGTATGCCATTGAGGCAAGAATCAATGCAGAAAATGTCAATGCAGATTTTGCCCCAAATCCTGGAAAAATCACAACTTACTATCCCGCTCTTGGCCCTTCTGTGCGGGTAGATAGCTGTATCTATAAAGATTATGAAATCCCTCCTTTTTATGATTCTATGATTGCAAAGCTTATTGTTAGAGCTACAAGCTATGATCTGGCTGTAAAAAAACTCTCAAGAGCCTTGAGTGAATTTACAATTAGGGGGGTAAAAACTACAATTCCTTTTTTACAAAGAATTTGCCATGACTCTCAGTTTAAGAAGGGATTTTTTGACACTTCTTATATTCCCACAAATCTTGCCCACCTTATTCCTCAAGAACAAAAAGATGATCTAGAAATGGTTGCCATTGCCTCAGCACTATTTGCTTTGAAAAAAGGTCAAGAATGAAAAATGTGTTTAAAGATACAAGAGTATTAGACAAAAGGGCTATTGAGCGGTATTTTTTGAATGAAGAGATTTTGTGCGAGAATGCTTCTAGTGCTTTGAAAAAATTGATTGATGAAGTAACACACAAGCAGAGTCTGATTTATATTGTATGTGGGAGCGGAGGAAACGGAGCTGATGGATTGGCATTGGCTCGAAAACTCCAAGGCGAATATCGAGTCAAGGTTTTTATGGCAAAAGATCCTAAAAGTTCATTATGCGAGAGAGAGTTTTTGCGTTGCAAACACTTAGGGATTGATTTTGTCAGAAAAATATATGCTTGCGATGTTGTCGTGGATTGTTTATTTGGAAGCGGTTTTTGTGGTGAAATTGATCTAGAATTTAAAGAGCTCTTAGGTGTGATGAATAAAATGGCGCGGATTAAAATCGCCTGTGATATTCCAAGTGGTGTTGGGGCTATTTTTAAGGGGAGTGCTTTTGAGGCAGATTACACTGTGAGTATGGGGGCATTAAGAATTGATTTGTTTGGGGAGTGGGCAAAGGATTATGTCGGCAAGATCATCGTCGCTCCTTTAGGACTCCCAAGTCAAAGCTATGAGGTAAGCTCAAATGTCAAACTTTTAGAAGAATCTGATTTAAAACTTCCTTATAGGAAACAAGAAAATACTCACAAAGGATCTTATGGACACCTCGCAGTAAGAGTGCAAAATGGCAATGGAGATAAAAATGGTGCAGGAGTGTTATGTGCAATGGGGGCTATGGCATTTGGAGTGGGACTTTGCACATTGAGTGGGGAAATGGCTTACCCTCCGTATGAGATGATGCATTCTAGTCAAATCCCTCAAGAAGCCAATGTTGTAGCTATGGGGATGGGGATGAGTAGTCTTACTCAAAAAGATTTTGATGAGATTGCAAATAGAGCATGTGTGCTAGATGCAGGATCGTTTTATGCCCCTGAGATAAAAGACTTTCTTCTTGATGCCAAAAATGTTGTCCTTACACCCCATATCAAAGAATTTGCCTCACTTCTTAAGCTGTGCGGAATTGCGGATTTGAGTGTAGATGAGGTTAAGGAGAGAAGAGATTCTTTGCTTTTGGAGTTTTGCTCTCTTTATCCTGAAGTCGTTGTTGTCCTTAAGGGAGCAAATACTCTTGTTGCACAAAATGGAAGAATTTGGATTTGCACACTTGGAAAAAATAATCTTGCCAAAGGGGGGAGTGGAGATATTTTGGCAGGAATGATTTCTGCACTTTTGGCTCAAGGTTATGAAAGTTCTGATGCTGGGATTCATGCTACCCTTGCTCATGCTTTGGCTTCAAGAAAAATCAAGTCAAGTTTTGGACTAACCCCTATGGATTTGATTGAGGCAGTGAAGAGTTTATGAAAGATACTCTATTTCAAACCAATATCAAAAAGCAATTTGAATTTGATGAGAGCGTTGCTAGTGTTTTTGACGATATGTTGGAGCGTTCAATCCCTTTTTACAAGGAGCAAATCGATCTAATTGCTCATTTTGCCTCTTTGTATTTAAAAGAGGGGGGCTTGGTTTATGATTTGGGATCTAGCACAGGAAATGCATTGTTTGCACTTCATTCTCTATCTCCGCAATCCCAGCTTGTAGGGATTGATAGTTCTAGTGCAATGTGTGAGAGAGCTTTGCTTAAGGCTCAAGCTTATGGAAGTAATGCAAGATTTATTTGTGAAGATTTTTTAACCTTTAGTTTTGATCCGTGTGATGTTGTGATTGCAAGTTGGACAATGCAATTTGTGCGTCCTTTAATGCGAGAGAAGATGATAAAAAAAATTTTTGAATCTCTAAAGAGTGGAGGAGTGTTTTTGATGAGCGAGAAAGTTTTGGGCTCAGATAAGGAACTTACCCACTCAATGATTGAATATTACCATCGCTATAAGATCGCTCAAGGTTACACACAGTTTGAAATCAATCAAAAACGAGAAGCTTTGGAAAATGTCTTAATCCCCTATACCTTGGATGAGAATATTGATATGCTTAAAAACGCTGGTTTTTCCTGTGTTGAGGTGTTATTTAAATGGGTAAATTTTGCACTCTTGATTGCAAAAAAGGAGGGAAAATGAATCTAGAGATTGCAAGGAAGCTTATCTCCTATCCTACGATTACACCCCAAGAGTGTGGAATCTATGAGTATATTTCCACTTTGCTTAAGGGTTTTTCTTATGAAAGAATGGATTGTGAAGAGGTAAAAAATGCCTTTTTCTATAAAGATTTTTCTCCTCACAAAAAAGAGGGAAAAATCCATCTTTGTTTTGCTGGACATATTGATGTTGTCCCTGCTGGGGAAGATTGGGAGAGTCATCCATTTGAGCCAACTCTAAAGGGAGAATATCTCTATGGTAGGGGAGCTCAAGATATGAAGGGGGGGATAAGTTCTTTTTTGGATGCGATTGGGAAGATTCAAAAGGAGGGGGTAGAGGGCAATCTTGCTATTTCTGTTCTTCTTACAAGCGATGAAGAAGGTGTTGGGATAAATGGCACGCGCTATGTGCTGGAGTGCCTAGCCAAAAACAATCGCCTCCCTCATTTTGCCCTAGTGGCTGAGCCAACTTGTGAGAGTGTTGTGGGAGATATGATTAAGATTGGACGCAGAGGTTCAATCAATGGAGTGTTAAAAATTTTTGGCAAGCAAGGACATGTTGCCTATCCTAGCAAATGCATCAACCCCATTGAGCTCTTAGGCTCAAAACTCGGAGAGATTGCAGGAAAAGATTTGGATAATGGGGATGAAAATTTTGAGCCAAGCAAGATTGTTGTTACTGATATTCGTGGAGGTATGCAAGTATGCAATGTCACACCGAGTGAATTAACAATTATGTTTAACATCCGCAACTCTACGCTCACAACACAAGAAAATGTCAAAAGACACTTTGAAAATCTTTTAGGCCACTTAGAATATGATTTGAAGCTCACAATCAGCTCTTATCCTTTTTTAACTAGCAAAGAAAATAAGCTCACCCTTCATCTTCTGGATTGCATTGAAGAAATTGTTGGGATAAAACCAAAAGTGAGCTGTTCTGGAGGAACAAGTGATGCACGTTATTTTGCACCTTATGGGATTGGTGTAGTGGAATTTGGGGTATGCAATGATCGAATTCATGCAAAAAATGAACGCGTAAAATTGCAAGATTTGGATAACCTTACAAAAATATTTAAAAAGCTAATACAATCTTTTTGCAAGGAGAGTTTATGAGAGAAGCAAGAATTGATGTTAGAAATGAAGTGTGTCAAGATCCTGCTAATAAAGTCAAGGGAGTTTTGGATCAACTCAAAGAACAAAATATCCAAGTTACAAAAATTGAAATCGTAGGGGATTGTGAAAAAGCACTTGCAGAGGTTGAAAATTTTCTTATCAATCAAGGATATATTTTTGAGACAAGTGGCAATGAAAGTGAGTTTAGTATTGTTGTAAAAAGCAAAGAAGAAAAAAAGATTGAAGAGCTTGAGGAAAAGCCTATTGAAATAATCCAAAAAGCCTTTTTTCTCAAAGATGACAAAATGGGAGATGGAGATCTTGGAAGGAGATTGCTAGATGGTTTCTTTGCAGAACTTTCTCGCTCTTATAAAGTCCCACGATATATCATTTTGAGCAATCGGGCAGTTTTTCTTGCCCAAAATGATATTGCCAAGTCATTGCAAATTTTGGAGAGAAAAGGCGTAGAAATTTTGCTTTGCAAAACTTGCGTTGATCATTTTATGATCGAATCAAAAATCATTGTAGGAAAAATCAGCAATGCCTTAGAGATCGCAGAAGTTTTTATGAGTGATATTTCTATTATCTCACTATAAGGAGAATCAATGTCAAAAATGACTTCTTATGTTCGCTGTGTAGGTTGAGCTACAAAAGTGGGTCTGGAGGACCTAAGACAAATTATGAGTGGCATACAAACCTATCAAGATTCAAATCTTTTGGTGGGATATGAGCATAGCGATGATGCTGGAGTATATCAGCTAAGTGAAGAGATCGCACTTGTGGAGAGTGTGGATTTTATTACCCCAATCGTTGATGATCCTTATGTGTATGGGCAAATTGCAGCTGCAAATGCCTTAAGTGATATTTTTGCAATGGGAGCTGTGGCAAAAACAGCAATGAATCTTTTAATGTGGGATCAAACCCATATTAGCAAAGAGATGATTGGCGAAATCCTAAGAGGAGGGGCTCAAAAGCTCAAAGAAGCAAAGGTTACGCTTCTTGGGGGACATAGCGTTGGGGATTTGGAGCAGAAGTACGGACTTAGTGTAAGTGGTGTAGTGCATCCTAAGAAGGTGTGGAAGAATCATAGTGCAAAAATTGGGGATGTGTTGGTTTTGTGCAAGGCTTTGGGAACAGGGATTGTATCAACAGCACTTAAAAATAATCATATTGCCTACTCTCCCAATCTTGAAGCTATCAAAAGTATGACACAGCTCAACCTTAAGGCTTCTTTGTGTGCTAGAGAATTTGAAATCCATGCTTGTACAGATATTACAGGTTTTGGGCTTGTTGGGCATTTGCTAGAGATGTGTTCAAGTGATAAGAGTGCAAAAATTTTCTTTGATGATGTGCCTTTGTTTGATGGATTATCAAACCTAATCAATGCTGGACAAATTCCAAATGGGAGTAAAGAAAATTTCGCTTATCTTTCAAATTTTGTAGAAAATCACTTGCAAGAAAAAGATGCAATCGCTCTTTTTGATACGCAAACTTCTGGAGGATTGCTTTTTGCACTTCCAAAAGATCAAGCTCCAAAGCTTGTACAGTCTTTGAGATTCTTAGGATATGAAAAAAGTGCAATCATTGGTGAGATGATCGCATTGGGAGAGAAAAAGATCATTCTTGATTATTTCTCTCCCCCTACAATAACTCCTCCACCTAGCACGCAATCATCCTGATACACCACCAAAGCCTGTCCTTTGGCTACGCCATAGACAGGTTCTAAAAGATTTGCCACGATATTTCCTTGTGTATCAAGAGAGAGTAGGGCTTGTGATTTTGTGCTTCGATATCGAATCTTGATTTTATATTCCCCATTTTGAAAATTCATAGGCAGGCTTTTGTTGTGTGCAAAAACCTTGGATGTAGATAACTCTTCTTTTTTCCCTACAATAATTTCATTTTTCTTTGCATCAATAGCCAAAACATAATGAGGCTCTAAAGCTCCCCTAACACTAAACCCCTTGCGTTTTCCAATGGTGTATTGCATATATCCCTTATGCTCTCCGACAATCTCGCCCTTTAGATTTCTCACAACCCCTTTTTGATCTACTTCAAGACTTCTTTTGAGGATGTCAATGTAATCAGTTTCTACAAAGCAAATTTCTTGAGATTCTTTATATGTTTCAAGACTTCCAAGCCAAGGCATTGCTTCAAAGGCTTCTTTTTTTACATTGACTTTGAGATAATCCCCCAGTGGAAAAATGAGGCGATCAATAGCATCTTGAGAAAGTGCATAAAGAAAATAGCTTTGATCCTTGCTAGGATCTAGGGCTTCTCTAATTCTTTTTGCCCCATTGATCTCTCCAATTCTTGCATAATGTCCAGTGGCGATTTTCTCGCATCCCATTTGTAATGCTCTCTCCAGTGCTAAACCAAACTTCATTAGTGGATTGCAAAGAGCACAAGGGTTTGGAGTTTCTCCTCGCTGATAAGATGCGATAAACTCATCATAAACTAAAGTTTTAAACTCTTCTTTTGCCTCAATAACATGAAATTCAATGCCTAAATTGCTAGAAACTTTATGGCAGTTTTGGATAAAGACTTGATGTTTTTCCTCTTTATCATGAAGTTTGAGATAGATTCCTATAACCTCATGCCCTTGGGATTTTAGCAAATACGCACAATACGAACTATCTACACCCCCACTCATTAATAACGCAATTTTCATCTTCTTCCTTTCTGTATCAATCGTTTTTAATCACTGCTACGATAGCGGAATTGTCCCTTTTTAAACACCATTTTTAATCCACCGATGCCAAAAAGCCAACGATTTTCAATGCTATTTTTTACAAATGCACTCATCTCTCCGCTAATTTTTTTGCCAAAAACGACACCCACACCATCAAGATGACCGATTGAGCAAACTGAGCCACGATTAATGAATCTAAAATCTTGGTGATTTGTTTTTCCCTCTAATTTATCGCTTAAAAGATTGCCCACATACTCCCCCATTTGTGTAGCAAGCTGAGCTGTTGGGACATAAATCACATCTTTTTGAGCATAAATCGCACAATCTCCTACAACATAGATGTTTTCATAATCCTCGCTTCTAAGTTGAGCATTGACTTTTAGTCTTCCTTTCTGATTTTGGATTTTTGAGTAAAACTCAATACTATCATTTCCCTTTACTCCAGCACTCCATAAAATTGTATCGCCATAGATTTTGCTCTGCTCTCCATTGTAAGAGATGAGCACACCATCGCTTTGACACTCAAGAACGCTAGTTTGGTTATAAAGAGTTACGCCCATAGAAATAAGCTTGCTCTCTGCCTTGTCTTTGAGTTTTTGAGGAAAAACAGGCAAAACATTGCTAGAGCGTCCAATACAGGAGATTTTCACATCTTTGGGATTGATTCCATAGATTTTGCAAAGTCTTGGCACATCGCTTGCAAGCTCTGCACTAAACTCAATTCCTGTTAAACCACTTCCACAAACAATAAAGGAGAGATCGTTTTTATCTTGAGTAATATGATAGTCTTTGAATTTTCGCTCAATATGCTTGCAAAGCCTAAGTGAGGCATTGAGCGAGGAGAGCTTGTAGGCATGCTCTTTTACGCCCTTGATTCCAAAATCATCAGGCTTAAATCCTAATGCTACTACCAAAATGTCATATTCATATTCACCAAGTTTTCCTATGACTTTATTTTCTTCTGGACAAAGCTCCATAACCTTATCTTTGATGAAAGAAACTTTGGGGAGAAGAGGACGATAATAAATTTTTGCTTTTCTCTCTCCTAAAGTCCCTACGGCAATCTTGTGCAGTAGTGTGGTTTGATAATGATAATCGTGTTTTGAGATCAGGGTAATTTGTGCATTTGGATTGCGTTTTTGAAGTGTTAGAGCGGTTTTTAGACCACCATATCCACCACCTGCAATAAGAATTTTCATTATTTTCCTTTGAGATAAAAAATCGGAGGCAGAACTTTAAAATTTTTTAGTCAATAAAAGTGCAATTTTTTATAACTTATTTAGATTTTTGCATAAGAAATAGACAAAAGATGATTCGTGGATGCAAAACTTGCAAAATTCGATAAAATCTCCTCTTCCTTTTTGGCCTTGCCAAAGCAATACGCACACGCTAATTCTTCAATGAGTTGCCCTAAGGGGCTAAGGAGCGTGGAGGAGAAAACTCAATTTATTTTAAGGAGAAGCCCTATGGTTACAATGAAAGACCTACTAGAGTGCGGTGTTCATTTTGGACATCAGACAAGAAGATGGAATCCAAAGATGAAGAGATTTATCTTTGGTGTGAGAAAAAATATTCATATCATCGATTTGCAAAAGACAATTCGATACTTCCGCTATACATATAACATTGTTCGTGATGCGGCAGCAGAAGGTAAGACAATTATGTTTGTAGGAACAAAGAAACAAGCAAGTGAGACTTTGAAGCAATATGCTGAGAGTGTAAATGTTCCTTATGTAAACTACCGCTGGCTTGGTGGAATGCTTACAAACTTCAGCACAATCAAGCGTTCAGTTAGAAAGCTAGAAGTGATTGAAGAAATGGAAGCAAGTGGGCAAATTGATTTGCTTACAAAAAAAGAAAAATTGATGCTTATGAGAAAAAAAGAGAAGCTTAACAAATGTCTTGGTGGTGTTCGCCACATGAAAAAAGCACCTGATATGATTTTTGTAATTGATGCTGCAAAAGAGAAAATCGCAGTAGCTGAGGCTAGAAGACTTGGAATCCCTGTTGTTGCACCTATTGATACAAACTGTGATCCTGATATGGTTGATTATCCAATTCCAGGAAATGATGATGCAATTCGCTCAATTCAACTTTTCTGTAAAGAAATGGCAGAGGCGATTACTGAAGGTCGTGCAATGGCTGGAGGTGAGGGAGAACAAGCTCCACTTGAAGTAGCTCCTGCAAGCGAGGAAGAGAAAAAAGAAGTGCTAGATGAAGTAACAGCTGAACTTGAAAAAGAAATGAAGGGAGATGCGTAATGGAAATTAGCGCACAACTTGTAAAAAAACTTCGTGAGATGACTGATGCAGGAATGATGGACTGCAAAAAAGCTCTTGTAGAAGTTGCAGGAGATATTGACAAGGCTGTTGAGTATCTAAGAGAAAAGGGTCTTAGCAAGGCAGCTAAAAAGGCAGATCGTGTTGCGGCTGAGGGTGTGATTTCTGTAAAAGTTGCACCTGATTTCAAAAACGCTGTAATGCTTGAAATCAATAGCGAAACTGATTTTGTTGCTAAAAATGAGGGATTTGTAGCTTTAGTTGAAAAATCTACTAGCCTTGTAGAGCAAAACAAAATTGCAAGTGCAGAAGATTTGGCAAAAGTCAGTGTAGATGGATCTAGCTTTGATGATTACCTCAAAGGGCAAATTGCAAAGATTGGTGAAAACATTGTTGTAAGAAGAATTGCAAATGTAAGTGCGGATTCTCAAAGTGTTGTAAATGGTTATGTTCATTCAAATGGAAGAGTGGGAGTGATCATCAAAATCGCTTATAAAGATGCTAAAAATGCACAAACACTAGCTGAGTTTGCAAGAAATCTTTGTATGCACGCAGCAGCAATGAAGCCTCAATATCTAAGCTATAAGCAAATTGATAGTGAGTTTATTGCAAAAGAAAAAATTGCTTTGGTTGCTGAGCTTGAAAAAGAAAACGAAGAGCTTAAGCGACTTGGAAAACCATTGCACAAGATTCCAAGCTATGTTTCACAAATTGAACTTACAGAAGCTGTGCTAAAACAAGCAGAAGAGAATCTTAGAGCTGAGCTAAAAGCTCAAGGAAAGCCTGAGGCAATTTGGGACAAAATCCTTCCAGGTCAAATGGAGCGATTTATCGCTGATAATACATTGATTGACCAAAGAATGACGCTTCTTGGACAATTCTATGTAATGGATGACAAGAAAACAATCGCTCAAGTGTTAGAAGCTAAGAGCAAAGAGCTAGGTGATAGCATTGAAATCACAGAATATGTGAGATTTGAGCTTGGTGAGGGGATTGAAAAAGAAGTTGTAGACTTCGCAGCAGAAGTGGCAGCTCAACTTTAAAATGCAACTCCTCAAAGCTACGGATTTATCTCATAGCTTTGAAACTTTGCTTTATGAGGGGGTGGATCTTACTTGCAATGAGGGTGAGTCAATTGCGATTTTGGGTGTGAGTGGGAGTGGTAAATCTACCATCCTCAATCACCTCAGTACTCTTCTTCCTCCCAAAAAAGGCGAGATTGATTTCTTAGATAAGAAAAACATCTACTCTCTAAATCCTGATGAACTTCTTGCTTTGCGACGCTATGATGTTGGGATTATCTTTCAATCTCATTATCTTTTCCGTGGTTTTAGCACACAAGAAAATTTAGCCATTGCTTCATTTTTGGCTTCTACACAGATTGATATGGAGCTGTTAGAGAAGATGGGGATCGCTCACACACTTAGACAAAATATTGGAGAGCTAAGTGGAGGACAACAACAAAGAGTGTCAATCGCGAGGATTCTATGCAAAAAGCCTAAAATGATTTTTGCTGATGAGCCTACCGGGAATTTGGACAAAGCTACGGCATTATCTGTGATGAAAATCATTTTGGAGTTTTTGCAAGATAGGGGAGCAGGAATGGTTTTGGCAACTCATGATGAAGAGATTGCAAAAAATTGCACTAAAATTTATTTATTAGAAAATAAGATCTTTAAGCAAATTAAATAAGGAGCAAGGTATGGAAATTTTGCATAGTGTCAATGATTTCAATGAAGCAAAGCAGGTTATTGTTGGAGGTGTAAATTCACCAGTGAGAGCTTTTGGAAGTGTAGGTGGGAATCCACGATTTATCGCAAAAGGTGAGGGAAGCTATCTTTATGATGTGGATGGAAATAAGTATTTAGACTTTGTGCAAAGCTGGGGACCACTGATTTGGGGGCATTGTGATAGCGATATTGTAGAGGCTGTGATTGAGAGCGTAAAGAAGGGAATGAGCTTTGGAGCCCCAACAGAGCTTGAAACAACCTTGGCAAAAGAGATTATCGCTCTTTATGATGGAGTAGAAAAGGTAAGAATGGTAAGCAGTGGAACAGAGGCGACTATGAGTGCCATTCGCTTAGCTCGTGCTTATAGTGGCAAAGACAATATCCTTAAATTTGATGGATGTTATCATGGACATAGTGATAGTTTGCTTGTAAGTGCCGGAAGTGGTTGTGCGACTTTTGGCTCTCCTAGCTCTCCTGGTGTGCCTGAGGATTTTAGTAAGCATACTTTGGTAGCATCTTATAATAGAATCGAAGGTTTAAGAGAATTTTTTGAGAAAGGTAGTATTGGTTGTGTGATTATTGAGCCAATTGCTGGAAATATGGGGCTTGTTCCTGCAAGCAAAGAATTTATTTCAACCCTTAGAGCTTTGTGTGATGAGTTTGGTGCGGTATTGATTTTTGATGAAGTAATGAGTGGTTTTAGAGCCTCACTCAAAGGCGCTCAGAGCTATTATGATGTTATCCCTGATATGGTAACTTTTGGAAAAGTCATCGGTGGGGGGATGCCATTGGCATGTTTTGGCGGAAAAGATGAGATTATGAAACTTCTCTCTCCTGTGGGGAAAGTATATCAAGCAGGAACATTGAGTGGGAATCCAGTGGCAGTGAGTGCAGGACTTATGTCAGTGTGCAAGCTCAAAAACAATCCTGAGATTTACAAAAGATTACAAGCCTTGGCAGAGAGATTGATGGATGGATTTAGAAGTGAGGCAAATAAGCGAGGAATCGCACTGCAAACTCAAGTGAGAGGAAGTATGTTTGGCTATTTTTTCAATGATACTGAAGTAAAAGATTTTGATGATGCCAAAAGAAGTGATACTGTACTTTTCTCAAAATTTCACGCAAAAATGCTAGAGAAAGGGATCTATCTTGCCCCCTCAGCTTATGAGGCTGGGTTTATTTGTAGCACAATGAATGAGAGCGAGATTGATAGTGCAATCAAAGCGTGTGCAGAGAGTTTAGAGGAGATTGTCAATGGAATCTAATCAAAATATCAGCAATGAGGAAAAACATCTCACAAGTGTAACACGAGAGCCAAAGTATGGGCGAGTCGTGAGTGCTGTGAGTGGTTTGTCATTGGGGATCTCTATTGTCATTGCGATATTGATAGGGATTGGGCTTGGAATGTGGTTAAAAAATCTTACAGGATGGGGTTGGACTCTTTGGCTTGGCGTATTTTGGGGGGTAGGGGGAGCAATATACAATCTCTATCTGGCTTACAAAAAACAGCAAAAAGAAATGAGTGAGCTTCAAAACGATCCAAAATACCGAGAGTATCAAGATATTGAAAAAAATTAATTTTTTAGGAGTGATGATTTTTTTTGTTGCTTTTTTTGGAGGATTGATTTCTTATTTTATAACTTCAGAGTCTGGAGTTTTGAGCTTTGAGGTTGGATTTTTTTCTTTTCTCCTGATTTTTTTCTGTTTGTTTTTCTCGATGAATAAACGCCTTGGGAATGAGAGTGAGATTGAAGATAAGCTTTCGCACAAAATTTCTTTGGGGTTGGGGATAAGCTTTTCTTTTGGAAGAATTTTTTCTTATTTTATTGTTTTTGCAATGCTTGTGCTTTTATTGCATTTTGAACTCTTTATGCTCTATACATATATGATAGGGATTTTTTGCTCTCTCTTCTTGACGCTTTTATATATTAAAAGAAAATATATCAAATAATAAACTTTTTTATTTGTTTCATTGCCTCTTATGATACTTTTCATTGTATAATCCCTCACTTTAATCAAATCAAAAGGAGTAATACATGGGACATTACATTGAACTAACAAAAGATAATTTTGCAGAGCATACTCAAAGTGGAGTGGCATTGGTGGATTTTTGGGCACCATGGTGCGGTCCATGCCGAATGCTTTCACCAGTGATTGATAAACTTGCTGAAGAATTTGAAGGAAAAGCAAAGATTTGCAAGGTTAATACTGATGAACAAGAAGAGCTTTCGGCTCAATTTGGAATCCGAAGTATTCCTACGATGCTTTTCTTTAAAAATGGAGAAGTTGTGGATCAAATGGTGGGTGCAACTTCAGAGCAAGTTCTCAAAGACAAGCTTAACGCTCTTCTATAATTTTTTGGGGATTCTCCCCAAAATATGCTTTTTGGTTAATTTAAATTCCATAGTATAGATAATAATTTTTATTAAAGGAGAGAAAGTGTTAGATTTGGCAATTATTGGTGGTGGTCCAGCAGGACTTAGTGCTGGACTATATGCAACACGAGGTGGTTTGAAAAATGTTACCTTATTTGATATGGGTATGCCTGGAGGACAAATCACAGGAAGTAGTGAAATTGAGAATTATCCAGGTGTTGCTCAAGTCGTGAGCGGAATTGATTTTATGCAACCTTGGCAAGAGCAGTGCTTTCGCTTTGGTTTAAAGCATGAAATGAGCGAGGTTACTAGAGTAAGTAAAAAAGGTAATGTTTTTGAAATCATTCAAGCTGATGGTAAAAAGGTTGAAGCCAAAAGTGTAATTGTCGCTACTGGAGGAAAACCTAAAAAAAGTGGAGTAAAAGGAGAGAGCGAATTTTGGGGCAAGGGAGTGAGTACTTGTGCGACTTGTGATGGATTTTTCTATAAAAATAAAGAAGTTGTAGTTTTGGGTGGCGGAGATACTGCACTAGAAGAGGCAATTTATCTCTCAAGAATCTGCTCAAAAGTTTATTTGATTCATCGTCGTGAAGAGTTTCGTGCCGCACCTAGCACTATTGCCCATGCAAGAGAGAATGAAAAGATTGAGTTTATTACTTCAGCAACTATCGAAGAAATCGGTGGAGATGCAATGGGTGTGAGCTTTGTGGATATCAAAAAGAATAATGAAATCACAAGATTGAATGTGATGGGTGTTTTTATTTTTGTGGGCTATGAGGTCAATAACTCAGTCTTAAAACAAGAAGATGGAAATATGCTTTGTGAATGCGATGAGTGGGGAAGTGTTAAGGTTGATTTGTCTATGAGAACAAATGTTGAGGGATTGTTTGTTGCAGGTGATCTTAGAGTGCAAGCCCCAAGACAGGTGATATGTGCAGCAGGAGATGGGACAACAGCAGCTTTGAGTGTGCTTGCTTATCTTGAGGGGCATTGATGCTAAGAGTTGGAATTGTTGGCTTTTCTGGCAGGATGGGTCAGCTTATTACCCAAAATCTCGCACAAGAGAGTGATTTGAAACTCTCTTGTATTTTCACCCACCAAAATTCTCCTTTGATTTCTCAAGAAGTTTTTTTAACAAATGATTGGAATATATTTTTACAAAGCTGTGATTGCGTGATTGATTTTAGTAATCACAATGCTACTCATCAACTTCTAAAAGCCCTACTTCATTCTCCCAAGCCCTCAGTGATTGGAACAACAGGATTGCAAGAAGAAGACAAATCTCTACTTCAAGAAGCGAGCAAAACTTCGGCTATTGTTTATGCGACAAATACAAGTCAAGGGATTGCTCTGCTTAATCAGCTTGCTTTTTTGATCGCACAAACTCTTCAGGATTCAGACATTGAAATCAGTGAATTTCATCACAATAAGAAAAAAGATTCTCCAAGTGGCACTGCTATGACACTGGCTGAGTTTTGTGCTAAGGGGAGAGGATTGGATTTGCAGAGTGTGAGAGTAAGCGGAAGGGATGGCAATATTGGTGAGAGAAGCAAAAATGAGATTGGGGTGATGAGCTTTAGAGGTGGGGATATTGTGGGTAAGCATACTGTGGGGTTTTATTGTGATGGAGAGTATTTGGAGCTTACTCACAATGCAACAAATCGCAATACATTTGCAAAAGGAGCGATTAGGGCACTTAAATGGGTAGCAGAGCAAAAGAGTGGTCTATATAGTATGCAGGATGTTTTGAAATTTTAAAGGAATCGCATTGAAGCATTGGAATGAAGAGTGTGCTGTTGTTGGGGTTTATGGGGTAGAGAATGCAAGTTGGCTTGCGTATTATTCTTTGTTTGCAATGCAACATCGAGGACAAGAAGCTAGCGGAATGAGTGTTTTTGATGGAGAAGCCATCCAAACACACAAAGCCCAAGGATTGGTTTGTGAAGTTTTTAACCAATCAACACTAAGCAACCTTAAGGGGAATATTGCTATTGGGCATAATCGCTATGCTACCGCAGGAAAAAACTCAAGTCTTGATGCCCAGCCTCTTTATGCACGATGTTCTTTAGGAGAAATCTCTGTTGTCCATAATGGCAATCTAACAAATGCAGGAATCTTAAGGGAGAGACTCACTCAAGAGGGATCGATTTTTCAGAGTTTTTTGGATACAGAAGTGATTTTGCACTTGATTGCAAAAAGCAAAAAAGAAAGTTTTGAAGAGTGTATTAAAGAGGCTTTAAAATCGATTAGAGGTGCTTATTGTCTTATTTTTGTTTTGAGAGATAAGATGATTGTGGTAAGAGATCCTTGTGGATTGCGACCTTTGAGTCTAGGGAAGATAAAGAGCGAAAAGGGGGAGGGATATATTGTTGCAAGCGAGAGTTGTGCGTTTGATTTGTTAGGGGCAGAGTATGTGCGAGATGTTAATGCAGGGGAGATGTTAGTTTTCCATAATGACAAAATCACTTCTACTCAGCTGTTTTCACCCAAGGATTTTAAATGTATTTTTGAATACATTTATTTTGCACGCCCAGATAGTCAAGTTTTTGGGAAAAATGTTTATTCTATTCGCAAAGAAATGGGAAGAGAACTTGCAAGAGAGTGCAAAATAGAGGCGGATATTGTTGTGCCTGTCCCTGATAGTGGAGTGCCTTCAGCCTTAGGCTATGCATTAGAGAGCGGGATCCCTTTTGAGCTAGGGATTATTAGAAATCATTATGTAGGACGAACTTTTATAGAATCCGAACAGAGCATTCGAGAGCTAAAAGTCAAACTCAAGCTCAATCCCATAAAAGAGGTGATTGAAGGGAAGAGGGTGATTGTACTTGATGATTCGGTTGTAAGAGGAACAACAAGTCGTCAGATTGTTAAAATCCTCAAAAATGCAGGAGCAAAAGAGGTACATTTGCTCATTTCCTCTCCACCTACAATTTCTCCATGTTTTTATGGCGTGGATACACCAAGCAAGCAAGAGTTGATTTGTGCAACTCATACTTTGGATGAAGTGCGAAAATATGTCAGAGCGGATTCTTTGCATTTTTTGAGTCTTGAGGGGTTGGCAAAGAGCGTTGGGAGTAATGAAGGATATTGTCAAGCTTGTTTTGATGGAAAATATATTGAGAATTGTTTTAAAAGCGAGGATGAGGAGGAGTGAGAGAGCTTTTAACGCTAGGGAGGTATTTTAAAAAAACTTTTGGAGAAAGAGTAAGAAAAATCCCTATTACACTTGAGGGCTTTACTTGCCCAAATATCGATGGAAGAGTGGCAAGAGGAGGATGCATTTATTGTTCAAATGAGAGCTTTTCTCCAAGTATTGTCAAGCTCAAGGCTAAGCCAAAGAGTGTGAAAATGAATTTTGATTTGCAGGAGAATCCAATCCTCTCCTCACAAATTTCTCAGCTCAAAGAGCAGTTTTTTTGGCATGCAGATTTCCATAAAGAAAAGTTTTCTGTGGGAAAATATATGATTTATTTCCAATCTTATACCAACACTTATGCCCCTCTCTCAACGCTAAAAGCTCTCTATGATGAGGCTTTTTTGCTCCCCAATGTTGTAGGGATGAGTATAGGAACTAGAGTAGATAGTGTCAATGAGGGGATTTTGGATCTTCTTGGCTCTTATGTAAAAAGGGGATATGAGATTTGGCTTGAATATGGTGTGCAATCTGTTTTTCCTCAGACTTTGGAGTTGATTAATCGTGGAGAGGACATGTCAAAAGCCAAAGAGATTTTTCAAGCTACAAGAGAGAGGGGGATAAAGGTTTGTGCTCATTTGATCTATGGATTGCCTAATGAAACTCAAGAGATGATGATTGAGAGTTTGAAGAGAGTGTTGGAGTGGGGAGTGGATGGATTAAAGCTTCATCCACTCTATGTAGTTGAAGGCACACAGTTGGCCAAAATGTATAAAAAAGGAGAATATACCCCCATTGATTTACAAGCTTATTGTGATTTGATTTTGCATTCTATTGATCTGATTCCACAAAATGTTGTTTTACAACGCATTAGTTCAGGAGCTCATGATGAAACTCTACTTGCACCCAAGTGGTGCTTTGACAAAAATATTCAAATGCGTTATATTCGAGATAAGCTAAGGGAGAGAGGAATTGAGTATTGAGCTAAGCTCTGATGGAAGCTATACGCTTTTTAGTCAAGAATATCAAGAAAGCTATCATAGCCTAAGAGATGGGGCAATCAATGAAACGATGCATAAACACATTTTTCCAGCCTTTAAATATGCAGATTTTAAACAAAATATTAGGGTTTTGGATATTTGTTTTGGACTTGGTTATAATAGTTTTTTCACACTTAAGCATTTTTTATCTCAAAATTTTTGTTCCAAGCTTGAAATCTATTCTCCAGAAAAAGATTCAAAATTACTAGAGAGCTTGAAGCACTTCACTTACCCTCAAGAGATTAAGGATATAGAGGGGTTTGATGAGATTTTGCTATGTCTAATCAAAAATGGCAAATATCAAACCCCTCACTTTTCTTTAGAATGCTTCCTAGGATATGGGCTAAACTATATTGGGCAATTTGAAGATGAGTTTTTTGATGTTGTATATCAAGATGCTTTTTCTCCAAGGAAAAATCCCGAACTATGGAGTGAAGAGTATTTTGCTTTACTTTATAAAAAAATGAATAAGAATGGAGTGGTTACAACATATTCTCAAAGCTCTTTTGTCAAAAACAATGCGAAAAAGGCAGGTTTTTTTGTCTATGAAATAGAGCAAGAATCCATACGCAATAGCCGAATTTTCAGCAAAAAAGAAATAAATTGCAAAAAATTGAAGCAAAAATAGATTTTTCTCTTGACATTTAAAATCAAAATCTATACAATGCGATTTTTATTTTTAAATGCTGGTTTAGCTCAGTTGGTAGAGCAGCTGCCTTGTAAGCAGCAGGTCGGGGGTTCAAGTCCCTTAACCAGCTCCATTGTTTTTTGGTGTTTGACCGGTAATAAGCTATTTTGGTGAGATACTCAAGTGGCCAACGAGGGCAGACTGTAAATCTGCTGACTTTGTCTTCCGTGGTTCGAATCCACGTCTCACCACCACTTTCTAGCCGAGGTGGTAGTCGATTAGCTAATGTTAGAGATGCGGGAATAGCTCAGTTGGCTAGAGCATCAGCCTTCCAAGCTGAGGGTCGCGGGTTCGAGCCCCGTTTCCCGCTCCATATCTGGGAGCCAATCTTCTTTCTTAGAAAATTATCCCAAATATTTTTATATTGTTGGAGTTTGCCCATATAGCTCAGGGGCAGAGCACTTCCTTGGTAAGGAAGAGGTCGGCGGTTCAAATCCGCTTATGGGCTCCAGTCGGTGCGAGATGTTTTTGAAATTAACAAAGAAGTTATTTTTTTGTTATAATCTCAAGGCATTTAAATCTTAATAAGCTAGGAGTAATTATGGCTAAAGAAAAATTTGTAAAGACTAAACCACACGTAAATGTGGGAACAATTGGTCACGTAGATCACGGTAAGACAACTTTGAGTGCGGCGATTTCTGCTGTTTTGGCAACAAAAGGTTTGGCAGAAATGAAAGATTATGACAATATCGATAATGCACCAGAAGAGAAGGAAAGAGGGATTACAATCGCAACTTCTCACATTGAGTATGAAACTGAAAATCGACACTATGCTCACGTAGACTGCCCAGGACACGCTGACTATGTTAAAAATATGATTACAGGTGCTGCACAAATGGATGGAGCAATCCTTGTTGTTTCTGCTGCTGATGGCCCTATGCCACAAACAAGAGAGCACATTCTTCTTTCAAGACAAGTTGGTGTTCCTTATATCGTGGTATTCCTTAACAAGCAAGATATGGTTGATGATGCAGAATTGCTCGAGCTTGTAGAAATGGAAGTAAGAGAATTGCTAAGCAGTTATGATTTCCCAGGAGATGATACTCCTATTGTTGCTGGTTCTGCACTTAAGGCACTTGAAGAAGCAAAAGCTGGTAACGTTGGTGAGTGGGGAGAAAAAATCCTTAAGTTGATGGCTGAAGTTGATGCTTATATCCCAACTCCAGAGAGAGATACAGAAAAAACTTTCTTGATGCCAGTTGAAGATGTATTCTCAATTGCAGGAAGAGGAACAGTTGTTACTGGAAGAATTGAAAGAGGTGTTGTAAAAGTTGGTGATGAGGTTGAGATCGTGGGAATCAGAGACACTCAAAAAACAACTGTTACAGGTGTTGAGATGTTTAGAAAAGAACTTGATAAAGGTGAAGCTGGAGATAACGTTGGTGTTCTCTTGAGAGGAACTAAGAAAGAAGAAGTCGAGAGAGGTATGGTTCTTTGTAAGCCAGGATCAATTACACCACACAAGAAGTTTGAAGGCGAGATCTATGTTCTTTCAAAAGATGAGGGTGGAAGACATACGCCATTCTTTAACAACTATAGACCTCAATTCTATGTAAGAACAACTGATGTTACAGGTGCGATTACATTACCAGAGGGAACAGAAATGGTTATGCCAGGTGATAATGTAAAAATCACTGTTGAACTCATTAGCCCAATTGCCCTTGAAGAAGGAACACGCTTCGCAATCCGTGAAGGTGGAAGAACAGTTGGTGCAGGTGTTGTAACAAAAATCATTGAATAATTGGATTTATTATGAAAGTAAAAATAGGTCTAAAATGTTCAGAGTGCGGTGATATCAATTATAGCACTACAAAGAATGCAAAAACCAACACCGAAAAACTGGAGCTCATGAAGTTTTGTCCAAGGCTAAACAAGCATACGCTTCACAAAGAAGTTAAGCTCAAGAGTTAATCTCTTGGGTTTAACCCATAATATTAGATAGGTCAGTAGCTCCAATGGTAGAGCGTCGGTCTCCAAAACCGAGTGTTGGGGGTTCGAGTCCCTCCTGGCCTGCCAATTTTAAAAAATGAGATGCTAAAAGATGATAAAGAAAATTGTTAATTACTATCATAGTGCTAAAGAGGAATTGTGGAAAGTAATTTTCCCCACAAAGCAACAACTCAAAATGGCTTTTATTGCTGTAATCGTTGTTGTGAGCGTTGTGACACTATTTTTGACATTAGTAGATTTTGTTTTATCAAATTCTGTAGCGAGCATTTTGTAGAATTTACTTAAGAGAGGTGTAGTTTGGATTGGTATGCTATACAAACTTACTCGGGTAGTGAGCAATCTGTAAAGAGGGCAATTCAAAATCTTTTTCGTGAGAGCAATATGCAATCAAGATTGCAAGAAATTGTTGTTCCAACGGAAGATATTATTGAAATGAAGAATAGCAAGAAAAGAGTAGTTGAGCGAAGTCTATATCCTGGATACGTTTTTATCAAGGTGGATTTGGACACAAAGTTGTGGCATATGATTCAATCTTTGCCTCGAGTTGGACGCTTTATTGGTGAAAGTAAAAAACCTACACCTCTAACAGAATCTGATATTAAGAATATTCTAGAGAAGGTTGAAAATAGAGCTGCTCCTAAGCCAAAAATATTTTTCGATGCTGGTGAAGTTGTTCGAATTGTTGAAGGACCATTTGCAAACTTTACAGGAATTGTTGAAGAATATGATATGGAACATGAAAAACTTAAACTCAATGTTTCAATCTTTGGAAGAAATACTCCAGTGGAGATTTTGTATTCCCAAGTTGAAAAAATTATTTAACTTATTGAAAGGAGAAAAGTATGGCAAAGAAAGTTGTCGGTGAATTGAAACTTCAAATCCCTGCAGGAAAGGCTAATCCATCTCCACCAGTTGGACCTGCTTTGGGACAAAGAGGTGTGAATATTATGGAATTTTGTAAGGCTTTCAATGAGAAAACTAAAGATATGGGAGACTTCAATATTCCTGTAATTATCACGGTTTATCAAGATAAAAGTTTTAGTTTTATCACAAAAAAACCACCAGTAACAGATTTGATTAAGAAAGCAATTAAACTTCAAAAAGGATCTGATAATCCTTTGAAAAATAAAGTGGGTAAGCTAAGTAATGCTCAACTAGAAGAAATTGCAAAAACAAAAATGGAAGACCTCAATACAAAAGACATTGAAGCAGCAAAAAAGATTGTTGCAGGAAGTGCTAGAAGTATGGGCGTTGAGATTGTTGATTAAGGAGTAGAGAGCTATGGCAAAAAAAGTATCAAAAAGATTGCAAAACCTTGCAGGTAAGGTAGATGCCAATAAAATTTATGATGTTGAAAGTGGTGTAGCAACTCTAAAAACTCTTGCTTCAACGAAATTTGATGAAACTGTTGAGATTGCTCTGAGATTGGGTGTAGATCCAAGACATGCTGATCAAATGATCCGTGGTGCGGTTGTTTTGCCACATGGAACAGGAAGAACAGTTAGAGTTGCGGTATTTGCAAAAGGTATCAAAGCTGATGAAGCTAGAAGTGCTGGAGCAGATATTGTAGGTGATGAGGATTTGGCAGAAGAAATCAAAAATGGAAATACCAATTTTGATATGGTTATCGCAACTCCAGATATGATGGCTTTGGTAGGTAAAGTGGGAAGAATTCTTGGTCCTAAGGGATTGATGCCAAACCCAAAAACAGGAACTGTAACAATGGATATTCAAAAGGCAGTTTCCAATGCAAAGAGTGGGCAAGTTAATTTCCGTGTTGATAAAAAAGGAAATATTCACGCACCCATTGGTAAGGCTAGTTTTGGGACTGAGAAAATTAAGGAGAATATGCTAGAATTCGTTCGAGCAGTAAATCGACTTAAGCCTGCAAGTGCAAAAGGAAAATATATCAGAAACAGTGCATTGTCTTTGACAATGAGTCCTGCTGTGAGAATTGATTCTCAAGAACTTTTAGAAGTAAAGTAATCTCTTTACTTCATTTATCTTAGACTAAGATTATTGGTGCTTTAGGGCTTAATTTCCAATATATGTTTAAGTCTGAAAGGAGAAGAAGATGACCAAACAAGAGAAAGTTGAAATAGTTGAGTTTCTCAAATCTGAATTCAACCAATCAAATGCAATTATTGTTTGTGATTATAAGGGCATCAAAACAAAACAGCTCGAAGATTTGAGAGACAAGTCAAGAGCTTTGGGTGTCAAGGTTCAAATCATTAAAAACAAACTTGCAAAGATTGCGATGAATGAAGCAGGTTTGCCTAATAATCAACTAAAAGATACAAATATCTTTATTTGGGGTGAAGATCAAATTGCTCTTTCAAAAGTAGTTTGTAAATTTGCATCTGATAACAAAGATCAATTCACACTCAAATTTGGATACTTTGACAAAGAACTTGTGGATGTGAAACACATCGAAACAATCTCTAAGTTGCCAAGCAAAGACGAGCTTATTGGTATGTTGCTTTCTGTATGGACTGCACCTGCACGATATTTCGTTACTGGACTTGATAATCTTAGAAAGCAAAGAGAAGAACAATAAAACCTTAAGGAGTAAAATATGGCAATTACAAAAGAAGATGTATTAGAGTATATTGGTAGTCTTTCTGTTCTTGAGCTCTCAGAGCTTGTAAAAGAATTTGAAGAGAAGTTTGGAGTTTCTGCTGCTCCTACTGTTGTTGCTGGTGCTGGTGTTGTTGCTGGTGGAGCTGCTGGTGGAGCTGAAGAGAAAACTGAGTTTAATGTTGTACTTGTAGATGGTGGAGCTAATAAAATCAACGCAATCAAAGCTGTAAGAGAGCTTACAGGTCTTGGTCTCAAAGAAGCTAAAGAAGCAGTAGAGCAAACACCTTACACAATCAAAGAAGGTGTAAGCAAAGACGATGCTGAAGCAATGAAGAAGAAACTTGAAGAAGCTGGTGCAAAAGTAGAAATCAAGTAACTTTTTTGCTCAAAAACCCAAAAAATGCCCCTAGAAAAATCTAGGGGCATTTTGTATTTATAAAAAAGCCTCTAAATAAAGTGCTTTAGGGGCTTTATTTAGAGTGCTTTACTCTTTGAAATCAACACTTGAGGATAGATAGCCAATGAAAAACGATTTAAAAAGCAGACTACGCGTCGATTTCACAAAAAATCCACAAAACTTAGATGTTCCCAATTTGCTTCTTCTCCAAAGAGATAGTTACAATTCTTTTCTTTGTACTGATGGATCAAGCGATAGTGGAATTGAAAAAGTTTTCCGCTCTATTTTTCCTATCCAAGATGCACAAAATCGTGTAACTTTGGAGTACATGGGGTGTGAATTTGGGAAGCCAAAATACACAGCAACAGAGGCAATGGTTAGAGGGATAACTTACTCTATCCCCCTAAAAATAAAAGTGCGACTTGTTCTTTGGGATAAAGATGAAAAAACCGGAGAGAAAATTGGTGTTAAAGACATCAAGGAGCAAAGCATTCATATCCGTGAAATCCCTCTTATGACTGATCGAACTTCTTTTATTATCAATGGTGTTGAGAGAGTTGTGGTCAATCAGCTCTATCGAAGCCCAGGGGTAATTTTTAAAGAAGAAGAATCAAATACTGCTTCAAATAAGCTTGTATATACTGGACAAATTATTCCTGATCGTGGGTCATGGCTGTATTTTGAGCATGATGCAAAAGACATTCTTTTTGCTCGTATTAACAAAAGAAGAAAGGTTCCTGTAACAATTGTTTTCCGTGCTATGGGATATAGCAAACAAGATATTTTGAAAATGTTTTACTCCTATTTGACAATTAAGCAGAAGGGAGATAAATATCTCACACGATTCAATCCAGAGAACTTTGATGGACGCTTAGAATTTGATCTTAAAGATGAGAATGGAAAAGTTTTGTTGCAAGCCAATAAGCGTTTGAGTAGCAAAAAAGCAAAACAACTTCAAGATGAGGGACTTGAGTGGATTGAATATCCAACAGAGATTTTACTTAATCGCTGTTTGGCTGAGCCAATCGTTGATAGCGAGAGTGGAGAAATCCTATTTGATGTTCTAACTGCTCTTGATGAGACAAAACTCAAAAAGATTCAAGAACTCAAGATCAAAGAATTCCAAATCGCAAACGATTTAGCAAGTGGTTCTGATCGTTCAATTATCAATTCATTCTTTGCAGATGCAGAATCTTTAAAGCTCCTCAAACAAACAGAGAAGATTGAAGATGAGAATGATTTGGCAGCTATTAGGGTTTATAAGGTAATGCGACCAGGAGAGCCTGTAACCAAAGAAGTTGCAAAAGCATTTGTTCGCCAACTATTCTTCGATCCAGAGCGATATGATCTAACTCGTGTGGGAAGAATGAAGATGAATCACAAGCTTGGACTTAATGTCCCTGATTATGTAACAGTCTTGACACATGAGGATATTTTTGAGAGCGTAAAATATCTTATTAAAGTGCGAAATGGACAAGGACGCATTGATGATAGAGATCACTTAGGAAATCGAAGAATTAGAGCTATTGGAGAGTTGCTAGCAAATGAACTTCATGTAGGGCTTGTAAAGATGCAAAAAGCCATTCGTGACAAGCTCACAACAATGAGTGGACAATTTGACACAATTATGCCTCATGATTTGATCAACTCCAAAATGATCACAAGCACAATTATGGAGTTTTTCACAGGCGGACAGCTCTCTCAATTTATGGATCAGACAAACCCACTCTCAGAGGTTACACACAAGAGAAGACTTTCGGCTCTTGGAGAAGGTGGATTGGTCAAAGAGCGTGTTGGATTTGAAGCCAGAGATGTTCACCCAACTCATTATGGAAGAATCTGTCCGATTGAAACTCCAGAGGGTCAAAACATTGGTTTGATCAATACTCTCTCAACTTTCACACGAGTAAACAAGCTAGGTTTCATTGAAGCACCTTACAAAAAAGTCAATGCAGGCGTTGTAAGCGATGAGATTATCTATCTTACAGCCACTCAAGAAGAAGGGTTAATCATTGCTCCTGCAAGCACAAAGGTAGATGAAAAAGGAAACATTGTTGAAGATTTGATTGAAGTTAGACAAGATGGCGAAATCATCCTTTGTGAAAAAAATAAGGTTGATCTTATCGACTTAAGTCCTAGAATGCTTGTAGGCGTAGCAGCTTCACTTATTCCATTCCTTGAGCATGATGATGCAAACCGAGCCTTGATGGGTTCAAATATGCAACGACAAGCTGTGCCACTTCTTAAGCCTGATGCTCCAATGGTTGGAACTGGAATTGAAAAGATTATTGCTAGAGATTCTTGGGAAGCTATTAAGGCGACAAGAGCTGGTGTTGTAGAGAAAATTGATGCAAGAAATATTTATGTGCTTGGCGAGGATGAGAATGGTGCATTTATTGATCATTATGCATTGCTTAAGAATCTAAGGACAAACCAAAATACTTGCTTCTCTCAAAGACCTATTGTAAGCGTTGGGGATAAAGTTGAGGCAGGACAAGTGATTGCAGATGGACCAAGTATGGACAAGGGTGAGCTTGCACTGGGACAAAATGTTCGAGTAGCCTTTATGCCTTGGAATGGTTACAACTTCGAGGATGCAATCGTTGTCAATGAAAAATTGATCAAAGATGATGCCTTTACATCAATTCATATTTATGAAAAAGAAATTGAAGCACGAGAATTAAAGCATGGTGCTGAAGAAATTACAGCAGACATTCCAGGAATAAGGGAAGAGGAAATTGCACATCTTGATAGTAGCGGTGTGGTAAAAATTGGAACTTATGTGAGTGCAGGAATGATTCTTGTGGGTAAAGTTTCTCCAAAAGGTGAAGTTAAACCTACCCCCGAAGAGCGATTACTTAGAGCAATTTTTGGTGAAAAAGCAGGGCATGTGGTCAATAAGTCTTTGTATTGTCCGCCATCTTTGGAAGGAACTGTTGTTGATGTAAAAATCTTTACTAAAAAAGGTTATGAAAAAGATGCTAGAGCCATCAGTGCTTATGAGCAAGAAAAGTCTGTGCTTGACATTGATCACCATGATAGATTGACAATGCTTAATAAAGAAGAGATGTTGAGAATCACTACGATCCTGTCTAAAGAAAAGCTCTCAAATCCAGCTACTGTTAATGGTAAAGAATATAAAAAGGGCGAAATCATCCCAAAAGAAGATATTGCAAACATCAATCGCTTTGCACTCAATACTTTGATCAAGAGCTATTCTTCTGATATTCAAGCTCAATATGAGCAGATTAAGAACAATTTCTTAGAGCAGAAGAAAACTCTAGGAGAGGAGCACGAAGAAAAGCTTGCAATCTTAGAGAAAGATGACATATTGCCAAGTGGCGTGGTTAAGCTTGTAAAAATCTATATCGCAACAAAGAGAAAGCTAAAGGTTGGAGATAAGATGGCAGGACGCCATGGAAACAAAGGTATTGTTTCAAATATTGTTCCAAGCGTTGATATGCCTTACACAATCGATGGTGAAGCCGTTGATATTGTTCTTAATCCTCTAGGGGTTCCTAGTCGTATGAATATTGGACAGATTCTAGAAGTACATCTTGGACTTGTTGGAAAAAATCTAGGTCTTCAAATCAATGAAATGATGCAAAACCAGACTCAAAACTGGCTTTCTGAAATTAGAGAAAAAATCATTGATGTTATTGAGCTTGTAACACCAAAAAGTGCAGAGGGTAAAAAATGGGTTCTCTCTTTGAGCGATGATCAATTGCTTGCTTATGCAAAAGATTGGAGCAGGGGAGTGAAGTTTGCAATCCCAGTTTTTGAAGGAATTGAGCAAGAGAAGTTTAATCAACTCTTTGATATGGCAAAAATCAATCTGGATGGAAAAACTGAGCTTTATGATGGAAAAACTGGAGAGAAAATTAAAGAGCGTGTTAATGTAGGGTATATGTATATGCTCAAACTTCATCACCTTGTTGATGAAAAAGTTCACGCAAGAAGTACAGGACCTTACTCACTTGTAACTCAACAACCTGTGGGTGGAAAGGCACTCTTTGGTGGACAAAGATTTGGAGAGATGGAAGTGTGGGCACTTGAGGCTTATGGTGCGGCTCATACACTCAAAGAGATGCTTACAATCAAATCAGATGATACAGAGGGAAGAGTTAAGGCCTATAAGGCAATCACAAGAGGCGAGGCTGTGGGAGAATCAGAAATCCCTGAGACATTCTATGTTCTCTCAAAAGAGCTTCAATCTTTGGGACTTGATGTGAGTGTGTATGGCGATGAAAGAGATGAGGATGGCAATCCAAAACCACTTGTTATCAAAGAAGAGGATCGCCCAAAAGATTTCAATGCTTTCCAACTCAATCTTGCAAGTCCAGAGAAGATTCTCTCTTGGAGTCATGGTGAGGTTAAAAAGCCTGAAACAATCAATTATCGAACACTTAAGCCTGAGAGAGATGGACTTTTCTGTACCAAAATCTTTGGACCTGTAAGAGATTATGAGTGCTTGTGTGGAAAATACAAGAAAATGCGATACAAGGGGATCGTGTGCGAAAAATGTGGAGTTGAGGTTACAAGTGCAAAAGTAAGACGCTCTAGAATGGGGCATATTGAGCTTGTAACGCCAGTGGCACATATTTGGTATGTTAGCTCTCTACCAAGTCGAATTGGAACACTTTTGGGTGTAAAAGTTAAAGATCTTGAGCGTGTACTTTATTATGAGGCATACATTGTCAAAGAAGCTGGTGAAGCTTATTATGACAATGAAAAAACTAAGCCTGTAATGAAGTATGATGTTCTTAATGAAGAGCAATTCCAAAGTATCAATCAACGCTTTGAAATGACTGGATTTGTTGCACAAATGGGTGGTGAGGCAGTCAAAGACTTGCTTGAGGGGCTTGATTTGGTTGCACTTCTTACTTCACTCAAAGAAGAGGTAAAGAATACAAATTCAGAAGCTAAGAAAAAGACAATTATCAAGCGACTTAAAGTTGTAGAGAGCTTTGTAGCTTCAGGAAATCGCCCTGAGTGGATGATGCTCACAGTGCTTCCAGTGCTCCCACCAGATCTTAGACCTCTTGTAGCTCTTGATGGTGGAAAATTTGCAGTCAGCGATGTTAATGATCTTTATAGAAAGGTTATCAATAGAAACCAAAGACTTAAGCGTCTAATGGAGCTTGATGCACCTGAGATTATTATTCGCAATGAGAAGAGAATGCTTCAAGAAGCTGTGGATGCACTCTTTGATAATGGAAGAAACGCTAATGCGGTTAAGGGAGCCAATAAGCGACCACTCAAATCTCTTTCAGAAATCATCAAAGGAAAACAAGGACGATTTAGACAAAACCTCCTTGGAAAGCGTGTGGACTTCTCTGGAAGAAGTGTTATTGTTGTTGGACCAAACCTCAGAATGGATCAATGTGGATTGCCAAAAAATATGGCACTTGAGCTCTTCAAGCCTCATTTGCTCTCCAAGCTTGAGGAAAAAGGCTATGCAACAACACTCAAGCAAGCTAAGAAGATTATCGAGCAAAAGAGCAATGAAGTATGGGAGTGTTTGCAAGAAGTTGTCGAGGGATACCCAGTATTACTAAACCGTGCACCAACGCTCCATAAGCAATCCATTCAAGCCTTCCATCCAAAGCTTATTGATGGAAAAGCTATTCAGCTTCACCCACTTGTATGTTCGGCATTCAACGCTGACTTTGATGGGGATCAAATGGCAGTGCATGTTCCGCTCTCTCAAGAGGCAATCACAGAGTGTAAGGTGCTTATGTTAAGTTCCATGAATATCTTGCTTCCTGCAAGTGGTAAGGCTGTTGCAGTGCCTAGCCAAGATATGGTTTTGGGACTTTATTATCTTTCTTTGAGTAGAGATGGAGTTAAGGGTGAGCATAAGCTCTTTGGTGGAATCGATGAGATTATGACAGCAATTGAGCTAGGCGAGCTTGATATTAACGCAAAGATTCGCGTCTCTTATGAGCAGAAGCTTATTCAAACTACGGCAGGAAGGATGATTTTGCGTTCAGTCTTGCCTGATTTTGTTCCAACTCACTTGTGGAATAAGGTGATGAAGAAAAAAGATATTGGAACGCTCATTGATTATGTCTATAAAGAGGGAGGAATCGGTATTTCTGCAAGTTTCCTAGACAATCTAAAAGATCTTGGATTTAAATATGCGACAAAAGCAGGAGTTTCAATCTCCGCGGCAGATATTATTGTTCCTGCCAATAAGCAAAAAGTGATTGACGTTGCAAAAGCAAAAGTAAAAGAAATCCAAGCTCAATTTGAATCAGGACTTCTTACAGAGCAAGAGCGATACAACAAGATTATCGATATTTGGACAGAGACAAATAACTCGATGAGTAAAGAGATGATGAAGCTTGTTGAGAGCGATAAAGATGGATTTAACTCTATCTATATGATGGCTGATTCTGGTGCTAGAGGTAGTGCAGCTCAGATCCGCCAGCTTTCAGCTATGCGTGGTTTGATGGCAAAACCAGATGGAACAATTATTGAAACACCAATTGTTTCAAACTTCAAAGAAGGTCTAAATGTTCTTGAATACTTTACATCAACTCACGGAGCAAGAAAAGGTCTAGCCGATACTGCTCTTAAGACTGCAAATGCGGGATATTTGACAAGAAAGTTGATTGATGTTTCTCAAAATGTCAAGGTTGTTACAGAGGATTGTGGAACGCATGAGGGTGTTGAGATCACAGACATCAATGTGGGTAGCGAGATGATTGAGCCAATGGAGGAGAGAATCTTTGGACGCGTTCTTGCTCGTGATGCAATTGATCCAATTACAAATGAAATCCTTGTGAGTGAAGGAACAATGATTGATGAAGAAATGGCTCAAAAGATTAAAGAGGCAGGACTTAAATCCGTCGTAATTAGAACACCTGTAACTTGCAAGGCCCAAAAAGGAATCTGTGCAAAATGTTATGGATTGAACCTTGGAGAGGGCAAAATAGTCAAGCCAGGAGAGGCTGTAGGTGTACTTGCGGCACAATCAATCGGTGAGCCAGGAACTCAGCTAACACTTAGAACATTCCACGTGGGCGGAACAGCTTCAAGAAGTGCAGAAGAGAGGCAAATCATTGCGAACAAAGAAGGATTTATCCGCTATTACAATATTAAAACCTTCAAAAATAAAGAAGGAAAAAATATTATTGCCAATAGAAGAAATGCTTCAATTTTGGTCGTTGAGCCAAAAATCAAGGCACCTTTTGATGGTAAAGTCAGCATTGAGAGCGCACATGATGAGATCCTTGTAAGTATTGCTTCTAAAAAAGAAGAAGCGAAGTTTAGCTTGAGAAAAGATGATGTTGTCAAAGCCAATGAGCTTGCAGGAATTAGCGGAAAAATTGAAGGAAAAATCTATTTGCCTTATGAGGGTGGAGCAAGCGTGAAAGCTGGAGAGAGTATTGTGGATATTATCAAGGATGGATGGAGTGTTCCAAATCGCATTCCTTATGGTAGTGAATTGGTCATCCAAGATAAAATGTCATTGCCTCAAAACATCGTCTCTCAAGCAAGTGGAGTTGTGAGATATTTTGCTCTTGAAGTCGATACACTAAAGCGTGCTGAGGACATTAAAGAGGGGGCAGTGATCAAAGGTGATGGAATCTTTGCAGTCATTATCGATGAAAATGAGCGTGAGGCATTTAGATATTACATTGCAAAAGATTCTAAGATCCTTGTAGGAGACAATAAAGAAGTAGCACTCAATGCAATGATTGCAGAACCAAGCAAGCAAGGTCAGCTCATTGTGGCAAATTGGGATCCATACACAACACCAGTTATCGCTGAAGTTGCTGGTAAGGTGATTTATGAGGATATTATCCCAGGAATTACTGTGGCTGAACAAATCGATGAAAGCACCGGACAGACTTCACTTGTAGTCAATGAATATTTCTCAGGAAGCTACAAACCTGCACTTGTGATTGAGTGTGAAGATGGAAGCAAGGTAACTTATAGACTTGAGGCAAAAACATCGATTATGGCTGAAGATGAAAGTAAGGTCAGTGTAGCTGACATCATTGCAAAAACCCCTAAAGCTCTTGCAAAATCACGAGATATTACAGGAGGTCTTCCAAGAGTATCTGAGCTATTTGAAGCAAGAAAGCCAAAAGACATGGCAATTCTCTCCGAGCTTGATGGAGTTGTAACATTTGGAAAACCTGTAAGAGGAAAAGAAAAACTAATTGTTACAAGTGAAGATGGAAGAGTGTGTGAGTATTTGGTGGATAAAAATAAGAGAATTCTAGTGCATCAAAACGAGTTTATTCATGCAGGTGAGGCAATGACAGATGGTGTGGTAAGTAGCCATGATATTCTAAGAATTAGTGGTGAAAAAGAACTTCACAAATACATCATCAGTGAAGTTCAGCAAGTTTATCGCCGACAAGGTGTAAGCATTGCAGATAAGCACATTGAAATCATC
>DXDJ01000067.1 GCA_019115525.1 Candidatus Helicobacter avistercoris
CCCCCCCCCCTAGGGATGGCTGGGATTCTAGATTTTTCTACCTCTTAGCTATGCTCTACAAGACTTTTGGTAAGATTTCAAAAACTCAAAAAAGGAAAGATGATGGATTTTGTCTCGGTAATGATGGGTAGCAAGAGCGATTGGGAAGTGATGAAGCATTGTGTAGAGATTTTTAAGAAATTTGATGTGCCTTATGAAGTGATTATCACTTCTGCACACAGAAGTCCTGAACGCACCAAAGAATATGTCAAAGACGCTCAAGAGAGAGGGGCTGAGGTTTTTATCGGTGCTGCTGGAATGGCAGCTCATCTAGCTGGTGCTATTGCCTCCATGACTACCAATCCAGTGATTGGCGTGCCTCTGAGTGGTGGGGCATTGGATGGACTTGATTCACTGCTCTCCACCGTGCAAATGCCCGCATCAATGCCTGTGGCAACGATGGCAATTGGCAAGGCAGGAGCGATCAATAGTGCTTATCTGGCAATGCAAATCCTAGCTCTCAAAGACAAAGAACTCCGTGGCAAACTTCTACAAGATCGTGTTATGAAAGCCAAAAAAGTCGAGTTGGATTCTGCTGAGATTGAGGTAAGAATCTAGTGAAATGGTTGGCACTTAGTGAGTTTATGCAAGAAACTTCTTATAGCAAATCTCAAATTGCTCAAGGAGTCAAAAATAAGCAAATAGAAGCCAAGAATATCAAAGGCGAATTGTATTTAAGAAGGATTGCACCAGCAGAAAATGAAGCTTTTGCAGACAGTATCTCTCACATCCTTGATATGCACGCCAAGCTCACTTTGGCAAAAGATGAAACAATCGCCAATCTCAAAAATGAAAATGAATTTTTGAAAAACACTATCACTGCGATGCAAGAAACCTATCTTGAAGAAAAAAAGCTCATAGAGTTCTTAAGAAATGAGCTTGAACGCAATGCCGAGGAAATCCAAGCCTTACAGAAAAAATATCGTCTAATGTGGGAAAAAGTAGGCAAGAAGTGAAAGCCCAAAAAGAATGCTTTGCCTGCTTGCAAGATCAAGCACGAAGATGGAGCGAGAATATCGCACACTCTTATATTCAAACGCTAAAAAGAAATGAGAATGGGGTGAGTGCGTTTCCACCTCCTTATCTTGCCATTACGCTCTACTCCCTCCTCTCTCAAGAAAGGGGTGTGCAAGATCTTTATGAGCAAATCAAGCTCCAATGCATCAAAAAGACACACAAACTTTTGCAAGGGATAGACCCCCTTGTGCTTTCACCAAAAGAGGGGATTGAGTTTGCTGTGATGGGAAATGTGATTGATTATGGTAGTGCCTCTAGTTTTGAGATTGAAAACTTTGATCTACAAAAAGAGAGAGAAAGGCTTGAGTTTGCTTGCTTTGAGTTTGAGAAATTTGAGCAAAAACTTCACAATGCAAAGAAAATTGTCATCCTTGCAGATAACGCTGGAGAAAATCTTTTTGATGAGCTAATGATTAGCTCACTTATTGCTTCTTATCCTCATTTGAAGTTTTACTACTTTTTAAGAGGATATCCTATCATCAATGATCTTACGCTCAAGGATTTGCAAAACCCCTACTGCCAAAACATCTTCTCGCTTGCAGAGGTTGTAGATAGTGGGGTAAGAAGTCCAGGGTTTATCTATGCTCAGAGCTTGCCAAAAGCTAGAGAGATTTATGATGATGCAGATTTGATTATTGCTAAAGGAATGGGGAATTATGAGTGTATGGAAGAGCATAAAGATGAAAGAGTGTTTTTCCTACTCAAAATCAAATGTCAAGTCGTAGCAAAACACCTCAATATGCCTTTGGGGAAAATGGTTTTTAAGCAAAACCTATAAAACCCAAAGCAAAAAAATCCCGCCTATAAGAATGCGATAGATTCCAAAACCTACATAGGTAAAAGCAGAAATAAATTTCATAAACATTTTGATCACTACAAGAGAGGTAAGAAATGCCACAACCCCACCGATAAGCAAATACTCCATGTGTGAGCTTTGAAAAAGTGAATGATTTTTATAAACATCATAAAAAGTGGCTGCAAACATCGTAGGAATAGCCAGCAAAAAACTAAATTCTGCAGAACATTTTCTTGAGAGTCCAAGGAGTAGTCCCCCTATGATTGTTGATCCACTTCTTGAAGTCCCTGGGATCATTGCAAGAGATTGAAAAAGCCCAATGAGAAATGCCTGCTTGTAGCTCACATCTTCAACTTTTTCAATCCTATAATCCTCACAGCGATAAAATTTTTCAACAAGCAAAAACACCACCCCCCCGACAATAAGCATATAAGCCACTACACTTGGGGAGAAAAAGCCTTTGATACTTTTATAAAGTGTTAGCCCCAAAATCCCCGTTGGAACAAATCCAATCAATAACTTAAACCACAAAGCACGGCTATCAAGAAGTTTCTTAAAATACATCACAACAATAGCAAGGATTGAGCCTAGCTGGATGGCTACTTCAAAAGTTTTGAGAAATTGAGTTTGCTCTAGCCCCATAAGTTTGGCACTCAAAATCATGTGTCCAGTAGAAGAAATGGGCAAAAACTCAGTAATCCCCTCAACAATCCCCAAAATCACAGCATCAAAAATATCCATAACTTCCCTTTACTTTTTGGAATAAAAGCTAGATTGTATCTAATTCTGCAAAAATGCAAAAAGAAGGAAGAATAAAAAGGAGAAAAAGAGCAAAATTGCAAGTATAATTACGCTTTTATCTTTACGGAGTATGGCGCAGCCTGATTAGCGCGCACCCTTGGGGTGGGTGAGGTCGTGGGTTTGAATCCCGCTACTCCGACCATTTTATGCCTCCTTTGACACGATCACATCCTCAGTGTTATAGCCATATTCCCTTGCCCTAGAAAGCAAATCTTCAACCTCATCAACAGCTAAAAAATCTCTTGATAAAATCCATAGATACTTTTTGTTTGGACTTCCTACAATTGCTCGAGTATAAAGCTGATCAATATAGAGAACTTGATAATTAACTTTTGAACCCCAATCAGTCAAAAAACTAAAGCTCACAGATAGGTTTCTATGATCTTGTGTAACAATCTTTGCTTTTCCCTCTACACTTGAGATTTTTCCATTTTCTTTTTTGCAAGAATTTTTGACTTTGAGGCGATAGGCTTTTCCATTTTTGTATTCGATATCGTAGTATATCGCCTTACTCAGCACACATTCTCTCTGGAAAAAATTGGGCTTTCTTGCCATTTCTATCCATTCTCCAGCATACTTTCTCAAATCAATATCACCAAATAATTCCATCATCTCCTCCAGAAAAATTTTATGAGAATCTAATAATAAAAAGTAATTTTTTGAAAACAAGAAATAAGAGTAAAAGATGCATTGACTATCTTATTTCTGTTTAATTTTTATTATCTATCTATAAATTTTTCATTTACATTAGATTTTTAAGATTTCGTGCTTTTTTGGAGATATTTGATGAAAAAAATTCTTTTTGTCTTACTTTTATGCACGCAAAAAATCTATGCTGGATTCTCATCTTCTAATCTACTTTCCAAAGACACAACTTTGGATTATAGACACCAATTTGTAGATTTTCAGGCTCTTGGGAATGGCTTAGGGTGGCTTGAAATTTCTCCACAAACACAAAAACCCATTACCCTAAAAGTCGCCCCTCTTCATCTACAAATCATCCAACCCATCTGGAGTATTGATAAAGACAAAAACACAAGGATTTCCTCTTTTGGGATTCTCAATCGATCAAATTTCTTGGTAAATTTTGAGAGTTTATATCACGACTTAAATTTCTCCTCCATCTCCACAATCTCTCCCAACTCTATTTCTGCTGGGATTTTTCAGTTTGAGAACTCTTCTTTGCATCTTAGAGGGAAACTAGACTTCTACTCAGTTGCAAACTCAGGATTGGGAGGCGAAAGCTATGGGCTTGTAGGTGGGAGGTTTATTTTAGAGAATGCAGAAATACTTCTCTCCTCTATTCGCTCAGATTTTGCAGATGCCTATGGACTTAAGGGGGAGTTTGAAGTCAAAGCGGGGAGTGCGATTTTGATCAAAGAGATTCTTGGCAGAGAAGATGCTTATGGAATCTATGGGAAGAAAAGTGGAGAGGGGATGATCAACATCCAAACACTCAGCTCAAAATATGGCAATGCTTATGGGGTGATAGGAAATGTCAGTGATGGTGAGATTAGGATTGGCAAAATCTCTTCAGGGCAGAAAATCTCTTATGGGATTTACAACTTCTTCCCCTCAGTCATTGAAGCTTCTTTGGGTTTTGATGCGATATGGGGGAAAGAGGGGAGCTATGGGATTTATAACTCTTCTTTTTTGCAGTTAAAAAACTCATCACTCTCTTTTGATCCCTCGCTCAAACACGCGATTTTAAGCTATGGGCGTTTAGAGATACTTTCCTCAACTCTCTCTTTCTCTCCTTCTGCACACAATGCCTCTATTTCACTCTCTAACAATTACATTGTCCTCTCAGATACTCTAATCAAGTCCGAAAACCAAAAAGGGATTTATGGCAATGGAATGATCACTTTACTAAGAGGCTCAAAACTCCAGATTGACACTCCTTATGAAGCTTTTGGAGGGAATCTCTCTGTAATTTTGGGAGAAAATGCAAGTATTGAGAGTTTAAGAAGTGGGGGATATATCCAAAAACTCAATGCCCAAAGCGGTGCAAAAATCTCTATCAAAGGACATCACACTCTACATATTCAAGATTTTGCCTCCAACTCTGCCACATTTTCGCTCAAAGCCACTCCAGAGGCAAATGCTCTCTTAGAAATCCACTCTACCTCTATGCGAGAAAAAATGGACAATCAGCTCTATGTCGATCTTGATTCTATCCATCTCTCTCCATACCCCACAACCCTCATCAAGCTTCCAAAAAATCTAGGAGATAGCATTGTGTTTAATTCTATTCAAAACAATGGAGAGAGTGCAAAAACTATTTCGTATGTTGGGTTTGATGAAGTTGAAATCCTTATTACAAGAGAAGAAAAAGATGATTTTGTCTATTACAATAGCGATCTTCTCGCACTCAACTATCATATCAACTCCGCCTTTTTCTTAC
>DXDJ01000068.1 GCA_019115525.1 Candidatus Helicobacter avistercoris
CAAGGTAGCTCAGCTGGTTTAGAGCGCTGGTCTCATAAGCCGGAGGTCGGGGGTTCGAGTCCCCCTCTTGACACCATATTCAAATGACTTTCTCCCTTTTAACTTTTTATTTTTAGTCTTCTCACTAGAAAATATTGATTTTTATCAAAAAATAAGTTACACTAAAATAAATATAAAATAAGGAAAAGAAATTGTTGGAATTCAAAAAACCTCTTCAAAAACAAGAAGAGATACTTGATCCTCTTGCTTCTAGCTTTCTCGACCGCCTTATTGAGGTTCAATTTAGAAGAAAAACACTCGAGAATGCTCATAAGATTGATTTATATACGCGTTGCCTTAGAGCTATTAGCTCGGAAGAAGCACAAAATGGGGAAGATACCCTCTATTTCAAAGAATTGAATGAAGATGATAAAAAAATTTATCATTCAATCAAGATGATGTATCAGAATTGGAAAAATATTGATATTGATAAGGGTGGATATGTTATTTTGGATGATCAAGAAATTCATCCTAGTTTTAAGGTTGAAATCGACTCTTATAATTTTGATTTTATAAAAAGCTACTTAAATCCTCATGAAGTTGAATTGGTTCTGCAAGATTTCCAAAAAAGCGATCATCTTGCCTATGCTTTATGTTTGTTTATTTTTTCTTCAGGAATTTCAGAAAAAGATCTACTTGGAATAAGATTTCAAGATTTTGAGCCAAAAATGAGAGGAAAAAACAATTTACTCAAGGGCTTGATTTTTACAGATTCTGGCGGACATGTCAATGACAAAGGTTCATCAAGTCGCATCTATCTACTCAATCCTTTTTCTCGTGAAAAGATCCTTGATGTTATTTCTCAACGCAGAAATATGGAAGAAGTCAAACCATCTCATGTTCTCTTTAAGGGGATGGGAAGGGTAATCAACAAAGATTACACAAAAGAATTGTGCAAAAGAATTGCCACTATCACTCAGCGTGAAGTAAATTTTAAAACTCTCCGTGGGACACATGCTCGTTTGCTCTATGAAGACATTCCTACGGATGTGATTGGGTTTTCTCTAAGGGTAGAACTCATTCACTCTGCACTCATTAGCTCAGGTGTGAGTCTTAAAAATATTTCTTACGCACTTCCGCTTAAGAAATAATCCCTCCCCCTTTTTATGAAACCTTATTTGCTCAATCTCATTGTATCAAGCACAATCATTAGCTCTTCATTTGTTGGGATCGCAAATACCGCAACCTTACTATCAGAAGCACTAATTTGCTCAGTTCCTCTTGCATTGTTTTTACTTTCATCAATTTTTACACCAAGATGAGTGAGTTGTTGGCAAACATCATTTCTAAAATGTGCAGAATTTTCTCCCACTCCAGCAGTGAAAACAATCGCATCCACACCACCAAGACTAACTGTCAATCTTGCAATCTCCTCTGCTACACGATAAGCCATAAATCCAAACGCTCTCTTAGCCCCTTCATTTTTGTCAGTATTGATCTCAAGTGTATAGAAGTTTGAGCTAAACTCAGAAAGCCCACCTACACCGCTTTTGTAGTAGAGAAAATCACGAATCTCATCAACTCCATAGCCTTTGTTCTCCATAAGATAGAGCAAGATTCCTGGATCAATGCTTCCTGGGCGTGTTCCCATACTTACACCATCAAGAGCAGTAAATCCCATTGTAGTCATCACAGATTTTCCATTCTCAATCGCACAAAGTGAGGCACCAGAGCCAATATGAGCTACGATCACTTTTTTGTCTGCAAAATCCGGATAGCTTTCTTTGAGTTTTTGAGCAATATAGGCATAAGAAGTTCCATGCATTCCATAGCGTCTTACACCTTCTTTGTAGAGCGAATAAGGAATTGCATACATTGTTGCATTTCCTTGCATAGTTTGATGGAATGCTGTATCAAATACTGCAACTTGGGGGATATTGGGGAATTTTTCTCTCAAAAGCTTGATTACTCTAAGGTTGTGAGGCTGATGCAATGGAGCAAGAGGGATAAGGCTCTCAATATCTGCTACAACCTTATCTGTAATGAGTGCCGAATCTTTAAAGATTGTTCCACCATGAACTACTCTGTGTCCGCAAGCTTTGATTGTGTAATCTTTGTAAGTATCCATAATCCACGAGAAGAGATAATCAAGAACCAAAGCATGATTGTGAGCTTCTTTCTCACTCCATTTATGCTCTGCAATTGTATTGCCCTGTGCATCTTTTGCCTTAAAGCTTGGAGCAAGGTCAATTCCCTCAACCTGTCCTGAAGCAATTGCTTGAGTGTGAGTATCAAAGATTTTAAACTTTAGACTTGAACTTCCTGCATTGATAACCAAAATCATTTCTTTCATTTTTTCTCCTAATGTAGTTTTATTCACTTGCCAATACTGCTAGAGCCGAGCTTGCCACTCTTGCCTCTGCATTATCCGCTCTTGAAGTAAGAATAACTGGCACTTTTGCACCAAGAACAACACCTGCAACTTTTGCATACGCTAGATATACAAGAGCTTTAAAAAGGATATTTCCTGCCTCAATTTGAGGAGCCACCAAAATATCAGGATCTCCGCAAACCTCAGAATCAATCTTTTTAATCTTTGCTGAGAGTGCAGAAATCGCATTGTCCATAGCCAAAGGCCCATAAACAAGAGCATTTGCCACTTCACTTTTTGCTCTTTGAGTAAGCTCGTGAGCCTCCATTGAGCTTGGGATTTTCTCATAAGGCATTTCAACTGCACTCAAAAGTCCTACTTTTGGGGTTTTAATCCCAAGTTTATGAGCCAAATCCACTGTATTTTTGATAATGCTCATTTTTGCATTGATATCAGGTGCAATATTGATTGCTGCATCTGCAATAAATAGAGCTTTGTGATAAGCTGGTATATCCATGACAAAAGCATGTGTAATACTTCTATCAGTTCTTAAATTTGCATCTCTTTTTACAACAGCACTCATAATGTCATTGGTATGCAAATTCCCCTTCATAATTGCCTTAACTTCACCTTTTGTTGCAAACTCTGCCGCTTTTGTTGCTGCGTCTTTATCCTCTAAGACATTGACAATTTCAAAAGGAGAAATATCTAGTCCAAATTCTTTAGCTGTGGCAATGATTTTGCTCTCATCTCCTACCAAAATCGGATCAATCAATCCTGCCTTATAAGAATCAACAACACCGCTCAAACTTGTTTCATCTGTGGGTTGAGCGACTGAAACTTTGATTGCTCCTTTGGCTTTTGCCTTTTGCAAAATGTCATCAAAGACATTGTATTCTCTACCTTGTAGTTGTTGCATACCAACGCTCCTTTTTTTGGTTTTAGTTGTGATTATACGCCCTAAATCTAAGAATGCTTACAATGTTGTCAAAAAATTGAACTTTTTTTGAGTTTTGATTACCAAATGCTACTTTTTAGTAATCTTGCAACCTCTTTTGCGTGATAGCTAATGATAATATCTGCTCCAGCTCTTCTAAAGCTAACCATTGTTTCCATCATCACTCTCTCATAATCTACCAACCCCGCTTCTCCTGCGAGTTTGAGCATACTATATTCACCACTAACATTATAAACTGCCAAAGGAAGCAAGCTTGCCTCATGAATATCACGCACAATATCCAAATATGCCAATGCTGGCTTTACCATCAAAATATCCGCCCCCTCACTCTCATCAAGCAAGCTCTCCCTAAGTGCCTCTCTGCGATTTGCACCATCTTCTTGATAAGTTCTTCTATCCCCAAAGCTAGGAGCAGATTGAGCCACATCTCTAAAAGGTCCATAATATGCACTTGCAAACTTTGTAGAATAACTCATAATAGGAAGATGAATAAACCCTGCACCATCAAGCACGGCTCTTAAATGGGCTGTTGTATGATCCATCATTCCACTTGGGGCAATCATATCCACCCCTGCTCTTGCAAGATCAAGAGCCTGAAGTCCCAAAATTTCTAATGTCGCATCATTATTAACACTCTCTCCCTCCAAAATCCCGCAATGTCCATGATCTGTGTATTCACAAAAACACAAATCCGCACTCACAAACATAGAGGGGTATTTCTCCTTGATTGCTCTAGTTGCCCTTGCAACAATACTATCTCCAAGTGCAGAGCTTCCTCTCTCATCTTTATAAGCTGGAATCCCAAAAAGCAAAACCTGATAAATCCCAAGATCCATAAGCTCCTTGCACTCTTGCAAAACATACTCAATACTCATTTGATATACATCAGGCATTGAAGCAATAGGGTTTTTGCAATCTTTTTGATCAATTACAAAAAGCGGATAGATAAACTGCGAGATATCCACTCTTGTCTCTCGCACCAAATCCCTCATCCTAGGATTCATTCTAAGTCGTCTAAGCCTCATCTTTTTTTCCTTTTATCTTGCAAGAATTTTCAACAACACATCCATGGATTATGAAGTGATTGAAATCATTTTCATACTCATAAGTGATGTCAAATTTTTGAGATTCTAAAACATTTTTAATGATATAGAGCCCCAAACCAAAGCCTTGAGAATTATTCTCTTTGAAATATGGTTTGAAATACTCACTAAACTCAGCCTTTAGTGGCTTTCCCTTGTTGCTGACAATAAGATTTTGCATTTGAGCTTTGATATAAACCTTTTTGTCTTCTCCATACTTGATAGCATTATCAAATAGATTTTTAAGTGCCAAAGTAAAAAGCTCAAAATCTGCTTTGAGCAAATCATCTTCGTTTTCTACAATAATTTGCTCATCATTATCGATTAGAAGCATAGCCTTGGTTTCAGTGATTGCCTCACTAAGCAGAAACTCTCTTTTTTTGATTTTGTAGGTTTTAGAATTCATCTGCTCTAGCTTTGCAAACTCCGTGATCAAATCTCCAAGTCTTGTAAAAACTGAGTTTAACCTCTCCTTTGCCACACCACCCTCCAGCATTGCAGTAATCAGCCTTCCTTTTGTAATTGGAGTATTAAGCTCATGCATAATTGAACGCAAAAACAAAGCCCTTGATTTATTGAGTGCCCTAATCTTTGCCACCGCATTATCAAACTCTCTAGCCAATTCCCCTATCTCATCTTGATGATCTAGGCGACATGAAATATTCAAATCTCCTTCTGCAAATTTTTTTATATTTGAGTGCAAAACCTTAAGTGGGGCAAAGGCTCGAAGCAACAAAACAAACATAAAAGAGAGCAAAACAATTGCTACAAGAGTGATAATGTAAAAATTCAAAAAAGAATTGTTTGGAGAATATTTAAATAGCCAAGATTTTTTGTCAGTTTGCAACAAAATATAAATCCCACTATCAGTTTTTAGGGTTTTAGCAAATACACCTTGAAAGTTGGGTGGCAAACGATTGGTATTGATAAGTTGTTCTTTGATCCTAGGCTCAAATGTAGCTTTAAACCCAAATTCATCAAGATATTGATAAATCACATCAATATCTTGACTCTCACGCACTATCGGGGAGATTGTGCTAATAAAATAACGATAGCGTAACTCTTCTCTTTGATTATCTTGCTCAATTTGATCTTTTATAAAATAAAAAGAAAACCCCAAAAAGCTCAATAACGCAAAGAGAAAAAGCCCAGTAATTTTAAAAAAAATAGAACTATCAACTAAAAAACGACGCAACATTAGCGGTTGATTTCAATCTTATAACCTACACCACGCACAGAGATAATATACTCTGGAGTTTTTGGATTTTGCTCAATCTTTGCTCTTAGTCTTCCAATAATAACATCAATGCTTTTGTTTGAGCTTTCAGGATTGATTGATTTTGTTTCAATCGCAATTGATTCTCTTGAGAAAACTTGCCCCACCTTGCTAAGAAGCAAAGATAAAATCTCATATTCTGCTTTTGTAAGCTCCAATCTTTTACCCTTAAAGAGGATTTCTCTACTCTCAGGTCGCACTTCAAAAATATCTTGATGATCCTTTTTTTGCTTCTCTTCTTGAGATTTTGCATTGTAGCGTCTAAGCACCGAATGGATCCTTGCTACAAGCTCTTGAGGATCATAAGGTTTGGGAATATAGTCATCAGCCCCAAGCTCAAGTGCTTTGATTTTATCATTGACATCATTTCTAGCCGAAGAGATAATGATGGGGATGTTTTTTTGTTTGATCACTCTCTCGCACACCTCAAGTCCATCAAGGTTGGGCAAAGTCAAATCCAACAAAAGTAAGTCAAATTTTTTGGCATTCACAGCACTCATCCCTGTATAGGGTTCATCATAGCTTGTAACATTCATATCGTGATTTTTGAGATATTCACCCAAAATCTCTGCAAGTTCTACATCATCTTCAATCATCAAAATTTCTAACATCGCTTCACCTTGTATAAGTATTTTTGTTTATCATAGCCAAAAAAACTTAAAACTTGGTTTTAGTGTAAAAAAGTTTGATTTTTAGTATCTTAAAAATCCAAGAGGTGGAGCCTCTTGGAAAAACACAAAGGATTATAAAAATAGGAGAAAAGATCGTCTTGTTTAAAGACGGAGGGGATTATACTCCAATAATGTAAAGAAAATATTTACTTATCCCAAAAAAATTGTTTTGATAAATTCAAAAGCACTGATCAAGTCATTTTGAAAATGATAAATCACTGAGGGGATTACAAGAGTGATCACAAAAAGTCCAATAGCAATCTTGATGGGAAAGCCGATGGCTAAAAGATTGAATTGGGGGTTTGTCTTCATAATCATTCCAAAAATAATATCTGCAAGAAGCAAGATCGCCACAATTGGGAAAGCCATAGAAAAACCAACGGTAATCATTGTTACAAAGGCACTGACACAATACTCAATAATCCGATTACTTAAAGCAAAAGTCCCCAGTGGTAGATGCACAAAACTCTCAGACACGAGCAAAAAAAGGCCGTGGTGAAAATCCAAAGTTAGCACAAGCACCAATGCCAACATAGCAATGGTTTGAGCAATGATAGGTTTTTGAGCTCCGCTGACTGGATCATACGCACTTGCCATAGTAAGCCCCATCGAAAAACTCATTAAATCTCCCCCAAAAGTGATAGCAGAAAAAACAAAATTTAAAATCAAACCACTCACAAACCCCAGCATAATCTCCATAACCCCAGCAATAATAAACTCCACCAAACTCAAATCATAGTTCATACTCGGAAGCAAAGGGAAAAACATAAAAGTGCAAAAAAAGCTCAAAGCTCCTCTCACACTCACAGGCACAAGCTGATTCTCAAAAAAGGGAAAAAACGCAAACAATCCACTAAAACGCAAAAGTAAAAGTAAAAAACCTGCGATATTGTTTTGGGTTATATAAGAAATTAATTCCATATCTCACTCAAGTATTTTTAGATAGGATTGTAACGATAAAAACCAAAAAGTGAGGTGCAAAAATGGTTGAGCGATATGCAAGAGAAGAGATGAGTGCAAAGTGGAGTATGCAAGCAAAATATCAAGCTTGGCTAGAGGTTGAAAAAGCAATTGTGAAAGGATGGAGTAAGCTTGGTCTTATCCCTACTAGCGATGCAGAAAAGATCATTAAAAACGCAAAATTTGATATTCAAGAAATTGATGAGATTGAAAAAGTTACAAAGCACGATCTAATCGCATTTACCACTTCTGTTGCCAAATCTTTGGGAGAGGAGAGTCGATGGGTGCATTATGGTGTTACAAGCAGTGATTGTATTGACACTGCAAATGCTTTGCAAATCCGAGATTCTATGCAATTGATTTTAGAAGACATTGCCAAACTCAAAGAAGTGATCAAAAAAAGAGCCCATGAGCATAAAAACACTCTTATGGTGGGACGAAGCCATGGAATCCACGGAGAGCCTATCACCTTTGGACTTGTGCTTGGCATTTGGTATGATGAAATCTCACGCCATCAAGAAGCACTTCAAAACTCTCTAAAAACCATCAGCGTAGGGCAAATTAGTGGAGCAATGGGGAATATGGCTCACTCTCCCATTGAGCTTGAAGAGCTAGTTTGCAAGGAACTTGGGCTTAGCCCAGCTCCAATGAGCAACCAAGTCATCCAAAGAGATCGCTATGCAAGGGTGATTAGCGATCTTGCACTTCTAGCAAGCAGTTGTGAGAAAATTGCTGTGGCAATTAGACACTATCAAAGAACAGAAGTATATGAAGCAGAAGAGTTCTTTTCTGCTGGGCAAAAAGGAAGCTCTGCAATGCCTCACAAACGAAATCCAGTGCTTAGCGAAAACATCACTGGACTTTGTCGAATGATACGCTCTTATGCAATCCCTGCAATGGAGAATGTTGCACTATGGCATGAGAGGGATATTTCTCATAGCTCAGTTGAGCGATTTATCCTGCCTGATAGTTTTATCACGACTGATTTTATGCTCACTCGCTTAAGCAGTTTGCTTGAAAATCTTATTGTCTATCCCAAAAATATGCTCAAAAATCTCAATCTCACTGGTGGTTTAGTTTTCTCCCAGCGCGTTCTTTTAGAGCTTCCCAAAAAGGGGTTAAGTCGTGAGGAGAGCTACAAAATCGTTCAACGCAATGCAATGAAAGTATGGGAAGCACTAGGCAGAGGAGAGAGTGCAATCAATGAGAGAGGAGAGAGCTTGTTTTTGCAATATCTCTTAGAAGATTCTGAGCTTGTTGCTCTTGTAGGGGAGCAGTGCATCAAAGAGTGTTTTGAGTATGAGTATTATCTCAAAAATGTTGATTCTCTTTTTGCTCGTGTGTTTAAATAATGAAGCAGATTATTCCCCAAAGTATTCTTGAGATCCTACAGAAGCTTCAAACTAAGGGTTTTGCCTCCTATCTTGTAGGGGGATGTGTGAGGGATTTTTTGCTTGGAGATATTCCAAAAGATTGGGATATCTGCACTCCTGCAACTCCAGAGCAAATCTTAGAAATCTTTGCAGACTCAATCACACTAGGAGCAAAATATGGCACCATTGGGGTAAAGAGTGCAGAGGGTATTGTCGAAGTTACCACTTTTCGCACAGAAAAGGAGTATGCTGATTTTAGGCATCCTCAAGTGCAGTTTTGCAAGGATTTGAGTGAGGACTTGAAGCGAAGAGATTTTTCTATCAACTCCATTGCTTACAATCCTCAAATTGGCTTTGTCGATCCTTTTGGTGGAATGCAAGATCTAGAAAATGGGGTTTTAAGATGTATTGGCGATGCAAAAGAGCGATTGAGTGAAGATGCTCTTAGAATCTTACGCCTTGTGAGATTTAGCTCAAGATTTGATTTTTCTCCTCATCCTCAAACTTTGAGAGAAGCTCTCCTCTCTAGTCCAAAGCTAAAGATGATTTCATCAGAGAGGATTAGAGATGAGCTTTTGAAAATCTTACAAACCCCTTTTTGGGGCAAATATTTTTTGCAATACAAAGAGATTTTCTCCCAAACTCTCCCAGAGCTTACAAAACCCTTCACTCATAAAATCTCCAATCACTCCATCCTCTTTGCCTACATCTTCCAAAAAGATCAAGATTTAGAGGCTTTGCAGAGATTAAAAATCGATAAGATCACATCCAAAAGAGTACAACTCCTCTTTGCTCACAAACATAGTGCAATCTCTCATGAAAAGATAGGAATCAAACTCCTGCTCAAAGAAATCGGATATGACAATCTTCTAGCACTTCTAGAACTTCAAAAACTCATGGGGAAAGACACCAAAAAAACCTACAAAACTCTACAAGAAATTATGATCTTAGATGAATGCTATTGCCTCAAGGATTTGAAAATCAATGGGAATGATCTAAAGACTCTTGGCTATGAAGATAAGAAAATTGGAGAAAAATTAGAAGATCTACTTATCAAAGTTATCAAAGGGGAGATCCCCAATGAAAAAGAAAAATTACTCAATTATTGTTGAGGTCTTTTGAGGTTTCTCATTACTGCAGGATAGTCCAAATCCATAGTTTGGACATCTTGGTATCCTTTGGCATTTTCAAAATGTCTGCGAATATCAATCTCATTTCGCATTGAGCGAATTGCTTCTTGCTTTTGCTTCTCTTCTTTGAAGTTTTCTTTCTCAGCCTTGCTGATTGTTTCTTTTTCAAATCCCGTAGCAATGATTGTTACACGCACTTGACCTGTTGACATATCTTCACAAGAAATTGTTCCAAACTTCACATCAGCATCCTCATGCACATACTCATGAATCAAATCCATCGCATCTTCAAGCTCACTAAATGGATGATCTTCGCTAAACTCAAAATTGAGCAAAATCCCCATTGCCCCCTCAATAGAAACATTATCAAGAAGTGGAGAAGTCAAAGCTCTCTTCAATGCCTCACTTGCAGCCCCCTGTCCCTCTGCCTCGCCAATCCCCATCAAAGCCAAGCCCTTATGTCCCATAACTGTTCTTACATCTGCAAAATCCACATTCATATTGTTTGGCCCATAATTAAGCATTACATTTGCAATCCCCGAAACTGCTCTAACCAAAACATCATCAACGATTTTAAAGCTTTCTTTGATCCCTGCTGTTGGAGGGATAACTGATCTTAGACGATCATTGGGAACAACAATAATTGAATCGCTAACTTCTCTTAGTCTTGCAAGTCCTCCCTCTGCCAATTTTGCTTTTTTTGGCCCCTCACCTTTGAAAGGTTTGGTAACAATAGACACAGTCAAAGCTCCAATCTCTTTTGCAATCTCTGCAATCACTGGCGAAGCTCCTGTCCCTGTTCCACCACCCAAACCTGTTGCGATAAAAACAATATCAGATCCATCAAGAACTTCTCGGATTTGCTCTCTGCTCTCCAGTGCAGAAGCTTCTCCAATCTCAGGTCGCATTCCAGCACCCAAACCTTTTGTTAGCTCTTCACCGAGTCGAATTTTATAGGGAGCAGGAGAACCATCAAGGTGTTGTTTATCAGTATTTGCAGCAACAATTTTTACATATTGGTGAAGTCCCACAGAATCTGCTAAATTGCTAATCGCATTTGAGCCTCCTCCCCCTACTCCAATAGCTGTAATTTTTGCTCCAAAGACTGGGCGAATTTCTTCTACAACAATTTTGTCCATACTCTACTCCTTAAAATAAATTTCCAAATTTTTTCATTGCCCTAACAAAGGCATTTTCTTTCTCTTCGGTTTCTTTTTTGAGATCATCTTCAAAAACTCCAGAAAAATCACTTTTTGGAGTTTCTTGCGTTTCTAAAAGCTCTTCTCCACCTTGGAAAAGTTTGCTTTTTTTGACTTTGAGTTGTTTTCTTTCTGGGATAAACTCGTAGTTTGTAAATCCTCCACTACCATAAAGAACAAGCCCGATTGCAGTTGCATAGCTAGGATCTCTTAGCTCTTCAGGCATCCCCTCAATTTCCCTAGGCAATGCAATACGCGTAAGGCATTCTCTAAAAAATGCTTCCACAAACTCCTCTATCCCATGCAGTTTCATCAATCCCCCTGTAAATACAATTCCTGCACCAATTTGGGGTCTAAGCTCATTATTCTCAACCATTCTATGCAAGAAATCAAATGTTTCTGCAAGACGATAATAGATTACTTCTGAGAGATCTCCAAAAGTGATCACTTGGGGCTTTTCTTGCCCTCCTACAACAGGGATTTGCAAAGTTGTATTATCATCGTGATCTTTTAGATTGATCAGTTTGCCATATCTCACCTTCAAATCCTCAGCGACATTAAGCGGAGTGTTAAAAACTACGGCAATATCACTTGTGATATTACTTGATCCAACCTTAAGCACTTCATCATAGCACATTGATCTTCCAATATACATCATCACATCACAAGTGCTTCCACCAATATCAATGCACACAACGCCCAATTCTTTTTCATCTTCACTTAAAACAGCAATAGAAGAGGCATAAGAAGACAAAACAATATTCTCTATCTCAATTCCTGCATACTTGACAACTTTTTTTAGATTTTCAAGAGCGGTTTTTTGGAGGGTTACGATATGAACATTGGTTTTTAGTCGCTCTCCACTCATTCCATTAGGATCATCACAATCTTGATCATCAACAATAAACTGGTAGGGCAAAACATGAATCACTTCATATTCTGCAGGAATGGTGGCATTATGAAGTGCAGCTTGGATTGTGCGTCGGATTTCATTGATTCCAATCTCTCCACTTGTAACAGTAACTACACCAGAACTATTACGACTTTTTGCATAAACCCCTGAGACAGAAACAATGGCTTTATTGACATCAACTCCTGCCATTTGTTTGGCATCTTCAACTGCTGATTTAAGAGAGTGAGCTGCTTGTTCAATGTAGCTTATAAAACCCTTTCGTATCCCTTGAGATTTAGAAAAACCACTACCAATAATCTTTGGGATACCATCTACAACTTCTGCAATCAAACAAGTGATATTGACAGAGCCAATATCAACAGCCATCACTATTTCTTTCAAAACCCTCTCCTAAAAACTACTTTAATGAAATATTTCTTGTTATTTTATACTTATTTTCAAGATATTTAAAAAACTCTTTTTGGAACATTTGTTCTTTGTAAATCTCCAAAATTCTCTTTGCATCTGCTGTGAGATTTTGAGGAACTTGCTTTTGAAGTGTTTGACTTTCAATCTCATACACAACAATTTTTTCCATCAGAGGAATATATCCTTTCTTTTGGGAAGAAGAGAGGATTTTGTTGCTCACAATATTTTTCTCTTCATCACTTAAAGATGTAATTTTTTCTTGTGAAATAAGAGAAAGCTTGATGATTTGTCCTTTGATTCCGCTTTGTAAAAGCTCTTTTGCTTTCTTGAGTGCAAGATTTGATTTTTCTTGAGCAACGAGCATATTGCTTGCCTCATCAAATGCATCTTCAAAAGTTTTTGGACTTTGAGGCTTTTTCTCTACAAGCTTAAAGACAACATAACCTTGAGGGGTTTTAATGGGTTTATAACTCTCTCCTACAACCGCTCCCTCGATTATCTCTTGCAATTCCACCCCTAGTTTTTTCTCCCCCTCCAAAACAATCTCTTCCTTGCCATAAATCTTATCGCTTCCTTTAAGAGCAATATACTCTTGAAGTGCTTTCTCTTCTGCCATTTCACTGCGTTTTTGATCTAGCACCTCATTTTTGACACTCTCAAAACTTTTGAAATTATTCTTCTCATCCAAATACTTGCTTTTGGTTTCTTCATACAAATCTTTAAGCTCTTGCTCTGTGGGTTTTTGGCTTTTTTCTTCTACAAGAACATAATCTATCTTATATTCTGCAGGATACAAAAAATTACTCTGATGCTCTTCCCAATATTTCTTCACTTCTTCCTTGCTAGGCTTGGGATGAAATTGTGAGAAAGAGAGAACTTGGATTTTTGCCTGATCAACAATCTCAAATGGGAATAAAAAAACTGATTTTTCTAGCTCACTTGCTTGAGGCTTTGGCAAAATCTCAAGAGCCTTTTTGATCAAAAGATCCTGCTTGATATTTTCCTCAAACTCTGCTGGGATAAGATTGTTGTTTTTTAGCACTTCTTGGTAAAGCTTGAGGCTAAACTTACTTTGTCCTAACAAATCTTTTTCTTGAAAAACTTCAATCTTTGCAATCTCACTTGAAATCTCTTCATTACTCACATAAATCCCTAAATCTTGTGCAAAATTTTGCAACAATGCTTTTTGAATCACCTGAGAGAGTGCCAATTCATCAAGTCCCATTTCTTTAGCTTTTTGCAAGTCAAGATCCCCACCTGAATTGTATTGATTGAAAAGCTGTCTAAACTGCATATCATATTGTTTTTGGCTGATTTTGATATCCCCCACTCTCGCAACAACGCCTTGATCCAAATTGAAACTATAAGATCCCCACCCTACCATTCCAGCAGCAATAAAGGCAATTGTGCTAATCCAAATTGTAATAATGAGCCATTTTTTGTGTTTTTGCATCCAATCAATCATCGTTTGCTAACCCCTTTGAAAAGAAAAATTTTGCGGAAAATGTCTTAAAATTGCAAATTATAACAAGTGAAATCTTTTTATTCAATTCAAAAATCAAATTTTGGAGTTTTTTATGGCTTCTGCTTTTCTCTCACCTATATGGCATCCTTGCACACAACATAAAGATCACGAATTTATCCCTCCCATTTGCATCTCTTCTGCAAAAGGAGTTTATCTCTATGATGAAAAAGGAAAGGGCTATATTGATTGTATTAGTAGCTGGTGGGTCAATCTTTTTGGCCACTCTCATCCCTATATCAACTCCAAGCTATATGAACAAGCTCAAAAGCTAGAGCATGTGCTTTTGGCTGGATTTTTTCACGAGGGGATTATGAACTATTCTCAGCGACTTTTGGCAAAAACCAACTTTGAGTTTCAAAAATGCTTCTATGCAGACAATGGCTCAAGTGCAATTGAAGTCGCACTTAAAATGAGCTTCCACAAAAACCTCATCATTGGTCAGAAACGACACAAGTTTCTCACCTTAGAAAACTCTTATCACGGCGAAACTTTAGGGGCATTAAGCGTAGGAGATGTAGGATTGTATCGCGACACTTATGCCCCCTTGCTTTTTGAGGTTTTAAGTATTCAAGTCCCCTATGATTCCCATACTATCCCAAAAGCTCTTCAAGATCTTGAAAATCTCTTAAGAAATGAAGGCACTCAAATTAGTGCTTTTATCCTTGAGCCTTTTGTGCAGTGTGCTGGAGGGATGAAAATCTATCCAAAAGAGTTTTTAGAACAAGCATGTCAAATGTGCAAAAACTATGGAATTGATATTATTTTTGATGAAATTGCCGTGGGGTTTGGGAGATTGGGAAGCCTTTTTGCCTATGAGCAGACTGGTATTGTCCCTGATTTTCTCTGTCTTAGCAAAGGAATTACTGCAGGATATCTTCCACTCTCTGTTGTGCTAACCCACAATAGGATTTTTGAAGTCTTTTATGATGAATATGAAAGCAAAAAAGCTTTCTTGCATTCTCACAGCTACACAGGAAATGCTCTGGCTATTGCTTGTGCCAATGCAACTCTTGATTTGTTTGAGCAAGAAGACATCCTCTCTTGCAATATCCTCAAACGCGAGATGATTCTCTCTTGTTTATTGGAACTTGAGAGCTTTTCTTGTGTAGAGAACATTCGCTCTAAGGGGATGATTTTTGCCTTTGATTTATGCAATCTCCCCTACAAAAGAGCTGGAATCGAGTTTTATCAAAGAGCCTTAAAAGAAGGACTGCTTTTGCGACCATTGGGCAATACAATTTACTTCATGCCACCTTTTATCATCTCTGAAGAGGAAATCAAAAAAGTTTTTGAGGGAATTAAAAGGGTTTTAGCAAGTTTGTAACTTTATTCTTATAAAATTACCGCTTTTGAGAAAATTATAAGGATGCACCATCAAAAGAGCAGTTGTTTTACTTAATATGGGGGGACCCTCCAATCTCTTCGAGGTTGAAACTTTCCTCAAAAATATGTTTGCTGACCCTCATATTTTGCAAGTCAAAAGCACTTTTATGAGAAAAATCATTGGAACAATCATTGTCAATAAACGCCTTGAAGAAGCCAAGAAAAATTATCAAGCCATTGGTGGAAAATCTCCCATCACACCTACGACTTTTGCACTTACCCAAAAGCTAAACCAGCTTGATCCTAGCACTTACTACACTTATGCCATGCGTTATACTCCACCTTATGCGGATATGGTTGTGATGGATTTGCTTCATCGAGGGATTGAGGAGATTGTGCTTTTTAGTATGTATCCCCAACACTCTAGCACAACGATTCAATCCTCATTGCAGGATTTTTATACAGCTTGTCAAAAACATCACTACAAGCCCAAAATCTCAAGTATCAATTCTTACCCCACTCATCCTTTATATATCAATCTTGTTGCATCTAGCATTGTCCAGAGTTTGGGAGAAAACAACCCACAAGAATACACCCTTATCCTCTCAGCTCATGGGCTTCCCCAAAGCCTCATTGATCGAGGAGATCTCTATGAGCAACACTCCAAAGCTACGCTAGAAGCTCTAAAACAAAAGCTTTTAGAGCAAAAAATAGTATTCAAAGAAATTTTGCTCTCCTATCAGTCCAAACTGGGGCCAATGAAGTGGCTTGAACCCTCTACAAAAGAGAGCATCAAAAACAAAACAAAAGTCATCATCTATCCCATAGCTTTTAGTATTGACAACTCAGAAACACTCTTTGAGCTAGATATCGAGCTTAAAGCTTTGGCACAAAAAGCTGGGGTGCAAGATTTTATCCGTGTCCCCTGCTTCAACGATAGCGATGGATTTGCACAAATGATTATCAATCTTACAAAAGGAGAGTTCTCATGTCAAAATTAGCCATAAGTTTTTTCTTTGGGGTAGTCATCCTACTTGCCGGTTGCAAAGATGAGAAAATTGACAAAAACGCCTTCTCAATGCAATCAAACATCTCCAAAGAAGAGCTAAACAAAGCACAAAATCTCGATAAAGCAAGCTATGCCGGACTTGAGCATATTTTTTTGGATACTTCAAAAATCTCTTCGGATGGAAAATACATTATGCTCATCTTTGGAAAAAACAATTGCCAATGGTGCGATCGATTAAAAGATGACATCAAAGAAGATAAAAGCACACAAGAGATTTTGCTCAAAAATTTCAATAGCTACTACATCAACCTCAGTTACAGCAAACAACATCATCTTGACTTTGATGGCAAAACAAGCACAATGGATTCGGCAAATCTCTCTGCTCAATACAATATCCGCCCTACTCCCACTATTGTGTTTTTGGACAAAAATGGAATGCCCATTGTGATCTATCCAGGATATCTTCCGCAAGATAAGTTTAGAATCTTTTTGAATTTTGTTGCAAGTGGGGAATACAAAACTGCCAAAAATCAAATGCAAATGCACCAAATGCTTCAAGAAAAACTACAAGGAGAATAAATGCTAAAATCACTCTTAAAAGTTCTACACACACTCCATCTTATGGGGTTTGCAAAAAAGCTAACACAAAATTCTAAGTTTAACTCTTTTTTGAAACTCGCCTTTGCTTCCATGTGGGTTGCAATCCCTCTTACAGCTTTTTATGCTATTGCTTGTGCTGTTGCCACTTTCATCGAAAATGACTATGGGACTCCTACGGCAAAAGCACTTGTATATTCAACTGGCTGGTTTAGTTTTTTGCATGCTTATTTATTGGTTGTTTTGATTGGATGTTTGATTACTTCTAAAGCATGGCAGAGAAAGAAGTATTCTAGTCTTCTTTTTCACTCTTCTCTGATTTTTATCATCCTAGGTGCTGGGATTACTAGATATTATGGATTTGAAGGGGTAATGCATATTCGTGAGGGCGAGAAAAGCAATTTTATTTCTAGCACAGAAACCTATATCAATATCAAAATGACAGATTCTCAAGGAGAGAGTCAAACACAGGCTGTTTTGGCAAATCTCATTAGTGGGGAAACACTCCAAACTCAACTTGAATTTTTTGGAAAACCTCTAAAAATCAATGTCCAAGAAATAAGCAAGCTCTCCCTTGACAAAAGAGATCCAACCTCCAAAATGCTTCTAAATCTCACTTACAACAACAATCCCGCAGAGCTTGAACTCATTGGTGGTGTAGGGATTGAGGGTCAACCTGTGATGATTGAGGGAGATGGGGTCAAAATCTTTGTATCATGGGGCGTTAAGCGACTTGTTCTCCCCTTTGCACTCCGATTGGTCAATTTCCAGCTTGATCGCTATCCTGGATCGATGAGTCCCTCCTCCTATGCTTCAGAAGTTGAGATTATTGATGATGAGGCAAAGATTTTGAGCAAACCTTTCAAAATCTTTATGAACAATGTTCTTGATTATGGTGGTTATCGTTTCTTCCAAAGCTCTTATGATCGTGATGAGCAAGGCACCATCCTCTCTGTAAATAATGATCCTGGAAAAAACATCACTTATTTTGGCTATGGCTTGCTTATCCTTGGGGCAATCTTCTTGCTTTTGGATCCAAGAGGAAGATTTGGAAAACTAGGAGGATTTTTGCAACAGCAAAAAATCTTCTCCATTCTTTTTGTTGCACTGATGGCTCTTTCACTCCAACATCCTGCTTATGCAACAACTCAAGAATCTCAGCTTCACTCTATGCAAGAGAGTCTTCAAAAATTCAAAGAAAGAACCAAGGATTTTTCAAAAGACTTTGAACGCGTATTAGTGCAAGATTTTGGTGGGCGTATTAAGCCTCTTAACGCCCTAGCTACGGATCTCATCCATAAAATCACAAAAAAGGATGGCTTCTTAGGGATGAGCAATACTCAAGTCTTCTTAGGAATGACTATGCAACCTCAAGAATGGCAATTGCTCAAAATGGTAAAAATCTCAAATCCTGCACTCAAAAAACTCTTAGGAGTCCCTCAAGATGCAAGCTATATTGCCTTTCAAGATGTATTCTCCAATGGCACTTATATCCTCCAAAACTATGTAGAAGATGCCAACAACAAAAAACCTTCCATGCGAAACACATTTGATAAGGATGTAATCGCTGTGGATGAGAGAATCAATCTTGCATATCTCATCTATACAGGAGAAATGTTCAAATCTTTCCCAACAGCAACAGATCCCAATCGCTGGGCACAACCGCTTGAAGCTATCCAAAATGCAATCAATAGCAATCACAAAACTCAAGCACAAGAGGTTGCATCAATTATCCAAAGCCTTTATAAGGGAATCAATCAAGGCCTTACTCTTGAGCAATGGCAAGAGGCAAACAATGCCCTCCTAGCAATCAAGGCATACCAAAACAAATACAGCCCCAACCTTGTAATCTCAGAAAGCAAGATTGATTCAGAAATTTTGCTCAACAAAATTAATTTCTTCCGCTATCTGATTGTTCCTTTTATTCTTGTTGGTGTTGTTTTGTTTCTTATTACACTTGTTTATATTCTTAGAAACCAAAAAATGCCCTCAAAAATCAATCTCTTCTTTTGGATTTCTCTAAGTGCATTAACGCTTCTGCAAACCCTCGCCCTTGCTCTTAGATGGTATATTAGCGATCATGCCCCTTGGAGCAATGCCTATGAGTCAATGCTCTACATCGCATGGGCTTCAGCTATGAGTGCGGTGTTCTTCTTTAGAAAAAGCAATTTAGCAATCTCTGCTTCCTCATTCCTTGCGGGTATCTCACTTTTTGTAGCAAATCTGGGATTTATGGATCCACAAGTAAGTAATCTTGTCCCCGTGCTCAAATCCTACTGGCTCAATATCCATGTATCAATCATTACTGCAAGTTATGGATTTTTGGGGCTTTGCTTTGTGCTTGGTGTTATTACACTTCTGATGTTTATTCTTAGAAATGAAGACAAAAAAAATATCGATAGTGCTATCCTCTCTTTGAGTGCGATCAATGAGATGGCTATGATTATCGGACTTTTGATGCTCACTGTTGGAAACTTCCTAGGGGGTGTATGGGCCAATGAATCTTGGGGAAGATATTGGGGATGGGATCCAAAAGAGACTTGGGCACTTATCTCAATCTGTGTGTATGGAATCATCTTGCATATCAGATTTTTGGGTATCAAAAATCTCCCTTATGTCTTTGCAACTGCAAGTGTTGTAGGATTTTTCTCTATCCTTATGACTTACTTTGGAGTAAATTACTATCTCTCAGGAATGCACTCTTATGCTGCTGGAGATCCACTCCCTATTCCGATGTTTGTCTACTTCCTTGTAGGGGGAGTAATCGCACTCATTGCCATCTCTTTCTACAAGAGAAAGCTCTCTTTCCCTAAACTTTAGGGGGGGGGGGATTACCCTTTTACCCATTTTTTATCTCTTCTAAAAACTCTTGGTATTTTTACTTGACTTACCAAAAAGAGGTTTGATAAAATTAACCTTTCCTACATAGTTTTATCCAAAGGCTTCTGTATGTCAAATATTTTAAAAAACTACCTTGAAAAGATTAAAACCATCACGACCAAAGATAAAGAACACACCCACAGAACCGCATTGCAACTCCTTCTAGAATCCCTTGCTGACAATTACTCAAATACCAAATCCAAGATTCATATCATTCACGAACCCAATAACGACAAAGAAGGTAGAGGAGCACCTGATTTTTTAGTCACACAACACTCTCTTACTCTAGGCTATATCGAAAACAAAAGACTTGATAGCAATCTTGATGAAATCGCTCAAAGTGAGCAAATCCTCAAATACACAAAACTAAGTCCAAATATTGTTTTGACTGATTATCTAAACTTTTGCCTTATTCGACTTGATGAAAAACACAACCCCTACATCATCAAGCATTTTAGAATCTGCTCCTCTGATGAAATCGCAAAAATCCTCAAATATGAAGAAATTCTCAGAGAAAGAGAAGAGCAACTCTTGGAAATTTTTTCTATCTTTTTCTCTTACGCACCTACATCTATCACCACAGCAAAGGACTTTTCAGATAGACTAAGCCTTAGAGCCAAACTTCTAAAAGATGAGCTTCTTTCACTCCCCACAGACCAAACAGTGGCAAGTTTATTTAATACCTTTAGAGATGTGCTTTACAAAGAACTTTCATTCCAAGACTTTTGCGATAGCTTCGCTCAATCCCTCACATACAGCCTATTTCTTGCCAAGCTCAACAACGCAAAAAACACTCCTATCAATCTCTACAATGCCAAAAGCTTCATCCCCAAATCTTTCCCTCTCATTCGTGCAATGAGTGGATTTCTTGATCAGCTTGAAGACCTTGATGGTGTGAAGTGGCTCATTGAAGAGATTATCGCCATTATCAACCATATTGACATCCAAACCATTATCAAACAACTCAATAAAATCAGTGAGAGAAATCTCTTTGGAGAATATATTCACAAAGACCCTTATCTCCACTTTTATGAAACTTTTCTAACCTCTTATGATCCAAAGCTTAGAGAACTTAGAGGAGTGTATTACACCCCAGCCCCAGTGGTAGATTTCATCATCAACTCCATTGATTTGATTCTCAAAAAAACTTTTTCTCAAAAAGAGGGATTGTCCTCAGCACTCACAAACGAGAAAATCACACTTCTAGACTTTGCCACAGGGACAGGGACATTTCTACTAGAAGCCTTTAGAAAAGCACTCAACCCCATTTCCAAAAATAGCCCAAAATATGCTCCAAAAAATCTTCTCCCTAGATTTTGTGGGTTTGAATTTCTTACAGCCCCCTACACTATCGCTCATCTCAAGCTCTCTCAAACTTTCAAAGAAGAGTTTAGTTCTCCTCTTGAAGACCACGAGCGACTAAATATTACTCTAACAAATACACTTTATAATCTCAAGACTTCCTATGAAAAAAATTCAAAAAGTCATCTCTTTGTAGGAATGATTCAACTTGAGGATGAATACCAAAAAGCCCAATCCATTAAAGAGCAAGAAATCCTCATCATTACAGGAAATCCGCCCTATAGTGGAGCAAGTGGAAATAAAGGACTTTTTGAGTATGAAGTAAGAACCTCTTATGGACTTGAACCCTCTATGCAAACTCTTGATGAATCCCAAGCTAAAGAGCTTCAAAGTAATATTACACAATATTACAGACTAAGAGATGAGCCAGAATATCAGTTAAACACGGATTTCAAAAAGGCAGTTAAGTTTCTTGATGGGCTCATCAAAGCACGAAAACTCCAAAATGAGAAAAACCCCAAATGGTTGCTTGATGATTATGTGAAATTTATCCGCTTTGCCGAATCCAAAATCGCCTCTCAAGATAGTGGGATCTTTGCTTTTATCTCAAATAATGGATTTTTAGACAATCCCACATTTAGGGGGATGAGATATGCTCTAATGCAGACTTTTGACACGATGTATGTCCTTGATTTACACGGTAATGCACGCAAGAAAGAAAAAGCCCCCAATGGAAGCAAGGATGATAATGTCTTTGATATTATGCAAGGAGTGAGTATCAATATCTTTATCAAATCTCCCAAAAAGTCAAAAGCTCCTCAAATCTTTCACTATGATCTTTTTGGAAAACGCAAAGATAAATACCAATTCTTGCTAGAAAATTCTCTTGAAAGCATTCCTTGGACTTCCCTCACACCTCAAGAACCCCACTATCTTTTTATCCCTCAAGATGAGAACCTAAGAAAACGCTATGATCAAGGAGTTAGTGTCAAAGACATATTTAATCTTAATGGTGTGGGTATCTGCTCCAAGCGAGATCACATTGTTTTTCATAACACCAAAGAAGAAATTTTGCAACTTCTTAATGATTTTTCCACAAAACCCAAAGAGGAGCTTTATCATCTCTATAATATTGGAGAGGATAGTCGTGATTGGAAACTTGATTCTGCTATTACAAGTATTCAGAAAAACCTAAGAGATTTTACCCCCTATATCAGGCAATGTAATTATCGCCCATTTGACACCAGATGGACTTACTATATTTCAGAATCTAGAGCTTTTATGGCATATCCAGTCTATGATATTTTTGAGCATTTTCTTGATAAAGAAAATATAGGACTAATGATTGGAAGACAATTTGGTGCAGTAGGGAGTGATGAGTTTGACATTGTCTTTTGCACCGATAAGATTGTAGATTTGAATTTCTATCGCAGAGGGGGAGAACAAGTTTTCCCTCTCTATCTCTACCCCACAGAAAGAAGCAAAAAGAAAGAACAAACACTATTTGACATAGGGGGGGGGGGGATGTGAATCAAAAATGGAGAATTTCGCCCCTGATTTTAGGAAAAAAATCGACTCACTCTATCAAGAACATTTTTCCCCTGAAGTCATTTTGGGCTATATCTACGCTATCTTATTTCATAGAGTGTATAGAGAAAAATATATCGATTTTCTCAAGATTGACTTCCCCAAGATTCCTTTTGTCAAAGACAAAGAGATTTTTCTCTCCCTCAGCTCTTTGGGGAGCAAACTCATTGCATTACACCTACTCAAAAGCGATGAGTTGGATTCTTCTGTGGGCGAACCCCTTTATGCTGATGTCAAAAATCCCATTATCGAGCAAAGCAAATATATCCATGGAGATATTTTTGTCAATTCAAGTCTACATTTCAAAAATGTTGATCCAAAGGTATGGGAATACAAAATCGGAGGCTATCAAGTGCTAGACAAATACCTCAAAAGCCACAAAGGAGAAAAGATTGATTATGAGCATTTTCAAAAAATTATCGCTATTTTGTATAAGTCTTTGGAGACTGAAGAGCAAATTTCAAGAATTGATATAGGAGTGTGAGAATGAGCGATATCAAATATAAAAAATTTGCAGAGATCAATCTACAAGACCCCTTTTTTGACAATCTAAGAATGGATTATCCTGAATTTGATACTTGGTATCAAAAAAAGGCTATGGCAGGAGAATCGGCTTATGTGCTTTATGAAGAAAACAAGCTTGTATGTTTTGTCTACCTAAAAATTGAGGACTCTCTTGACACAAATATAATCCCTCCTCTATATCCTACAAGATGGGTAAAAATCGGAACGTTCAAGATTGAGGCTAGGCGTACGAAACTTGGACAAAGGCTCATCAAACGTGCTTTTGATTTTGCGATCTCTCATAATATTTTCGATCTCTATGTTACAGCCTATGACAAACATGCTGTTCTGATTGACATTCTCAAACATTATGGTTTCGTAGAATATGGAAATAAAGGGGGCGAAAAAGTATTGGTAAAACACATTATTTCAAACAATGATCTCCCTACTTTTTCTGAGGTTTGTGAAAAACTAGAGCAATGCCCTCCAATGCCGCAAGAATTTAACAATCTCCAAATATCACGAAGAAACACCTTGAAAAGATACAGTCAAGATATAAAATTTCAACAATGCGTTGAAAACTGTAAGCATTTTTTCTCTTTTTACGAGACTCTTAAGCTCTCGGGGAATCTATCCCTGAATTTTCCAACATTATCTGCACGAAACAATAGGAAATACATACTAGGCATATATCCAGAATATCATACGCGTATGTTTTCAGACTCTAAGCTTCACACGGAATCTACTTCGATTTTGTGTGATATCTCCGAATCAAACAGTATTCACAAGGTTTATATTTCGGCTATTGCCGATACACAACTTCTCCAAAAAGGCGATATTGTTATCATTTATCGCACCAAAGATGATAATGCCCAGTCAGCAAATTACTCAAGTGTCGCAACTTCACTTTGTGTCGTTGAAGAATATAGATATATTAGTAGCTTCTATTGCGAAGATGATTTTATAAAATACTGCAAACCTCATAATGTATTTTCTATTGAAGAATTGCAAAGTTTTTACAAAACAAAACGATATCCCTATATTATTAAAATGACTTATAATATAGCCTTCAAACGACGAGTTGTTTTAGATAAACTTAGAACTATCATTCCAAATGTATCATATTGGGGCTTTGTTTCCTTGGATGACCAACAATTTTACCAAATAATACAGGAGGCGGGAATTAATGACAGCATTATTGTCCATTAAGCCTGAATTTGCCGAGGCAATCTTTAGTGGAAAAAAAAAGTTTGAATATAGAAAAAATATATTCAAAAAAAATGTAAAAAAAATACGAGTTTATGCGACAAAACCTGTAGGAAAGATTATTGGTGAATTTCTCGTAGATGAAATCCTTGAGGATACACCAAACAACCTTTGGAAAAGCACCTATAGGAATAGTGGTGTAAAAAAAGAATTTTATATGCAGTATTTTCAGGGAAAAAAAATTGGATATGCAATCAAGATTAAAGAATATACACGCTATGATGAGCCACAATGCCCCTACAAGATGAATCCCAAATTTGTAGCACCCCAATCATTTATGTATTGCCATGAGTAGTTTTTTAAGAGAATCAATAGTTATTAAATCAACGGCGGAGGTTACGCTAGAAATCCACATTAACCTATTTCTATCTCAAAAGAAATACAAAAAAGTAGCATTTGAAATGGGGATTTGGGTAAAACAAATTGACGAACAAGTACCTAAACAAACTATCCAAATCATTTTTCCTTTAACAACAGAAAAAAATAATGACAAAAAGAATGGAGTGGAAAAAATTGAAGATTTAAGCTCTATGTTTCAAGGCAAGGATAAGGATTTCTCTAGATTAATATTTAATGAAGAGCTAAAGAGTAATAACGGGATTCTTGAGCTTGATGGTAACCCCATCTCTTTTCAAAAAATTACAGATGAAAGTTTTCCCTCAATTGAAGTTCAAAATGTAAAACAAGGGAATTATTATCGCTTTAGAATCACTGATATCGCGATAGATAGCTTGATTGTAGAACAACAATGCTCTAGCTTTATTGGAGATCCGATCAAGCGGAGCATCAAAACAATTGGTTTTCATATAAACAATGTAAGAAACTTAGGCGAACAAAATATTGATGACAAAAATGAGATCAAGAATGTTTCTTTTGAATGTATCAACACTTTTGTAGTCTGTAATATGGGTGTAGATATTCTTGATAGTATGCAGGAAAAAAGATCTTTCAGAGCTCTTGAAGATCGTGAAGTGTGGGGAGAATATCTTAAAAAATGTATAGATAAGGATGAGATTTCAAAATCGATTGTGTATCAATTCAAAAAAGAAGAAAAGCAAGATGATAAAAATGATAAAAATGAAAGAAAAAAATTTAAGAACTTTAAACTTTTTCTTAGATTTTCAGAAACAGAAAACAATAAATGGGGAAGTTTTCTTACAGGTTCAACAATCATAACTTTAGCTTTTATCACAAATACTCTTTTTTATCTTGTAACTAACGAGAAGATAATAATCAACGGTATAATAATAGTGTTTATTCTGCTTGCGGCTCTAGTAATGTTTTTTTATACAAAATGGAAAGAATAAAGCATCATGTGTTTACATCAAATGACAACAATCAACATTAAACCTAGTTTTAGTGAAGTAGCTATATATCACTATCTCTCTGAAGCAAAGCGGTTTTACCCAAACTTTGATTTATGGTATTTCACAAATGTACTCTCCTCTATTGCACGCAAAGAAAAACAAATTCTTATGATACAAGATGACAAAGATCTCAAAGGTGTGTCTATCATCAAGAACACTCAAGAAGAAAAAAAAATTTGCACACTTAGAGTTATGGAAAAATATCAAAATCGTGGAATTGGACTTAGACTTTTTGAAAAAAGTTTTGAGACTCTACAGACACGTTTTCCACTTTTAAGCGTATCCGAAGAAAAGTATCCCGATTTCAAAAAAATCTTTGATTACTATGGCTTCAAACTAACTAGTATAAAAGAAAACTATTATCGTATAGGAAAAAAAGAGTTTTTCTTCAACGAAAATCTTTAATTATGCTTTCACAAATCCACCTGTGAGGAAATATACAAATATCCTCACCCCCACTCTTCTATAATCCCTCTTCAACCTAAGAGATTCTAAATACACTCTTGGATAGACAAACCACCCCTTTTCAAATCGATTTGCAATAAATGCCTGATACTCCCACATTTTTTGATGTTCGCCAAGTATCTTTTGCACCCTCTGTTTCACCTCTAGATAGTAGGGATTTTTTTCAGATTCTTTGAGTGTGTCAAATCGATCAAGAGACTTGATGACAAAGTCAAGTTGCGCGCTATTGCGCAGAGCAGTTTGGGAGTTATCGCGACTTTTAGTGATTGAAGTAGGATTGTCACAATAAAAATACAATACCTCATCAAAACCGATGCATTTTTGAGCCAAGAGATTGATAACAAAGGATTTAATCGCATCCTCACCAAGAAGCAGTCTCTGCTCTTCTTTGATCTTGTGTGCAATGATTTCGTTTGCCTTTTGTATCAACTCTCTCTTATAAGCCTTTCCCCATATTTCCCACTGGAACATATTGTTTTTCAAAATTTCACACCCCAAAGACACTCCATTGTAGAGTTTGAAAACTTCTTCTTTTTTTGAAAAAAGTCGCTTAGAGGCAAACCAGCAAATATCTGCTCTGCTCCCTGATTTTTGATATTCACTCTCTAAGGCTTCTTTGATTTTTTCACAAGTTTTTATATCGATAAAATCATCAGAATCAAGATGAATAATATATTCCCCCTCTGCACACCTCTCGCCAGATATTCTTGCAAGAAACAATCCTAGATTTTTGGGATTTCTTATAATTTTGATTCTTTTATCCCCTTGGGCATACTCTTGAGCGATTTGTATTGCCTGATCACTTCCACAATCATCCACGACAACAATCTCAATCTCACCAAAACTCTGCTTGACACAGCTCTCAAGACAGCGTGCAATGTATTTTTCTGTGTTATAGACAGGAATAATGATTGAAAACGCAGGAGTTTTTATCATTTGTTTTTCTGAATCTCTTGGGCTTTTCTCGCCTCTTCTCTTTGCTCTTTATCAATCTGTGCGACTTGATATTGATTGACCCAATACATAATCACACAGATAATAATAATCAGCAAAAAATCAATCTTTCTGAGTTTGAATCCTTTGCAGAAAAAACAAGGTTTCTTTTCTTTTCTCATCCTCTCTCCTTAGAGTTTTGTCGCCTCAAGACTCTGAAGCCAACCGACTGTTTGTACATAGCGAAGCTTTTTTGCCCACTGCACTCTCCCCTCACTCATTTCAAGCACAATCATTTGGAAAATCACTTTTTCGCTTTCACTCACTGCAAACTTGACTCTATTTGTTCCGGTTAGCCCTCGCTCAATAGGGGCTTGGGATTGCATCCCTATCACGCTATCAAACCCTCCGCACATCCCTACATCACTCACATAAAAACTCCCCTTATCAATCATCAAATCATCTGTGCCTATATGCGTATGAGTTCCAAAAATTGCCCCGACCTCTCCCTTTAGCATTTCAAACACTGCTCTTTTCTCACTTGTTGCCTCAGCATGAAAATCAATAATGATATTTTTGATCCCACGCTCCTGCAGAACCTCTACACTATCTCTTGCACATATAAAGACATTATCACAATGGGGCATCCCAAAATGCCCCATAAGATTGAGCACGGCTACCTTTTCTTCACATACCTCTGTGATATACATCCCACTCCCTTCAAGTTCTTTGGAGCAATTATGCGGACGCAAAACTTGACTTTTTTCTTTCAAATAGGCTTTGATTTCGGGTTTATCAAAACTATGATTGCCTCCAGTGATGACATCAATACCATAAGAGTGCAATAAATTGCAATGCTCGATACTTAAACCAAAACCATGAGAGGCATTCTCACCATTTGCAACAACAAAATCAAGTTGATATTGAGATTTGACTTGAGGTAGAAGTTGGGCAATAAGGAGTCTTGCTGATTTTCCGACTATATCGCCAATCAATCCGATTTTCATTTTGAATATATATCCCCCAAAGAGAGGGGGAAGAGAAATTATCTCTTAGAGAATTGTGGGCTTCTTCTAGCTTTTCTTTTTCCGTATTTCTTACGCTCAACCTCTCTTGAATCTCTTGTAAGAAGTCCTTTTGGCTTCAAGATTGCACGGAAAGCAATATCATAGCTATTGAGTGCTTTGGAGATTCCATGTCTTAGAGCTTCTGCTTGAGCTGAGTATCCTCCACCAAGTGTTACTGCAACGATATCTACTGATTTTTCTTGTTTAGTAAGAACAAGAGGTTGCATTACTTTCATCTTGATAGCTTCGTGTCCTCCAAGCCAAGTATCCAAGCTCTCACCATTGATGCTAAGCTTTCCACTTCCACTTGTTAGCCAAACTTTAGCGACTGCTGTTTTTCTTTTTCCTGTTGCATAAACTTTTGCCATTCTCTACTCCCTTACTTCGCTTTTGAAATTTGTGCTGTGTGAGGATGCTCGCTTCCTCTGTAAACTTTGAGCTTCTTAAGCATTGCTCTTCCAAGCTTATTTTTTGGAAGCATTCCACGAACTGCTAGGTGATAAAGCTTCTCAGGAGTTTTCTCTAGCATTTCCTCAAGAGTTTTACTCTTTGTGCTACCAAAGTAACCTGAGTGCGTGAAATATTCTTTGTCCTTTAGCTTAAGACCTGAAAACTTCACTTCTGTTGCATTGATGATAACAACATAATCACCGCAATCAATATGAGGTGTAAAGCAAGGCTTATGCTTTCCTCTCAAATAAGTCGCGACTTCTGTGATCAAACGACCAAATACTTTGTCCTTAGCATCCAAAACGATCCATTTTGGCTCGATTTGTGCCTTAGTTGCAATTTTTGTAATTTCCATTCTTGCCTTCCTATCGCAAAATTAAAGAGAGGATTTTATCCCATAAATACTTAAATATAGCTTAAATTAAGAAAAAAATAAGGGGATTATTCCAAAGGATTTTGATCGGTAAACAGCCGTCTCTCTTGGTACATCAAGAGTCTTGCGGTTTCTTCGGGTAGCTTGAAAGCCTCATCATAGTTTTCTCTCACAATCCTACTCATGCGCTCAATTTCAATTGGAATATCCTCATATACATCTAGTACTAAAGAAAAAAGCTGAATATGTTGAGTGATAAGATCATAAAGTTTTTGGCGATTTTGCTCAAAGAGTTCATTGTCTTGAAAATATCTTCTTGCCTTATACATAACACGATAAAACACTTGCAAGGCTAAGCGTCTGGGCTTGATGTGGCGATTGATGATTTTTTTTGCATTTTGGGTGCTTTTGTCTATGTTTTTCTCTCCTGCCATACAGATACACACAGGAAGCAAAAACATCATTTTGTCTACCTTAGCCCCCAAAGAGCGAGTTTGCCACTTAACAAAAAGATATTGAATCATTCCAAGTTTATACTGCTCTAGCATACAATCTCGCTTCCAACACCATCATTTGTAAAAAGCTCCAAAAGCAAACTATGCTCAACCCTACCATCAATAATATGCACCTTTTTAACTCCTGAGTGCAGGCACTCTACGCATGATTTGATTTTGGGTATCATCCCCCCACTGATTACCCCACTCTCTATAAGCTCTTCTACTTGAGATGTCTTGATACTCTCCAATAACTCGCCATTTGCTCCCAAAACTCCAAGCGTATCAGTGAGGAAAATCACCTTATCAGCTCTAAGTGATTTTGCAATCTCACAGGCTACCTCATCTGCATTTACATTGTATCCCCTCCCCTCGCTATCACCGCAAATAGGAGAGATTACAGGGATAATCCCCTCTTGAAGAAAAGAGTGCAGAATGCTTGGATTGCAAGAAATAATCTCACCTGTTAGTCCATATTTTCCTCCATCTTTTGCCCTTGCACTCAAAAGCGAAGCATCTTTGCCACTAATCCCCACAGCCTTAACACCATTGAGAGAAAGAAAATAAGCGATTTCTTTGTTGATTTCTCCACTTAAAACCATTTCTACAACTTCCATACATTCTTTTGTTGTAATACGGCAACCATTGAGAAACTCGCTTTTTACCCCCATGCTCTCTAGCATGCTTGTGATTCTCTTCCCGCCCCCATGCACGATAATTGGCTGAATCCCAAGCATATACATCATCACAATGTCTTTGGCAAACTGCCCTCTTAGCTTAAGATCGACTTGAGCAGAGCCTCCATACTTGATCACGATTTTTGATCCACGAAAAGTCTTAATAAAAGGAAGTGCCTCTAGGAGGATTTGTGCAACTTGGGAATTATTATTCATTTTTGATTTTGCCTTTTTATATAATGAGCGGAAATTATAAGACAAAAAGGAGTAAAAATGAAAATTGTTATTTTGGATTCTTTGACTTTGGGTGAAGTGGATTTGAAGAGGTTTGAGGATTTTGGAGAGCTAAGCATCTACTCGCACACTCGAAAAGACGAAATCCTCCCTAGATGTAAGGATGCAGAAATCATCATCACTTGTAAAGTCCCCTTTGATGCTCAAACCCTCGATGCACTTCCCGCACTCAAGCTCATTGCTCTTACTTCTACCGGAACCAACATCATTGACTTGCAAAAAGCCAAAGAGCTGGGGGTTGAGGTTAGGAATGTCGCAGGATATAGCACATTTGCTGTTGCTCAACACACTCTAATGCTAGTTTTGGCACTTTTGGCAAAACTCCCTTTCTATGATGAGTATTGCAAGAGTTCTAAATGGTGCAATTCTTTGGTTTTTACCCATATCGTTGAGGGGTGTGAAGAAATCGAGGGGAAAGAGTGGGGAATCGTTGGATTTGGAAGCATTGGCAAACAAACTGCCAAACTCGCTTCTGCTCTTGGAGCAAAGGTAAGCTATGCCTCTACAAGTGGGCAAAACAATGACAAATCTTTTCCTCAAAAATCCCTTGAAGAGTTATTGAGCTCAAGCGATATTATCTCTATTCACGCTCCACTCAATCCCCAAACCTATCATCTTCTTGATTTTTCCAAACTCTCTTTGCTTAAGAATAATGCAATCTTAATCAATGTTGGCAGAGGTGGGATCATCGATGAAGATGCCTTGGTGGAGAGAATGAAAGAGAGTGAGATTTGTTTTGGGAGTGATGTGCTAGAAGTCGAGCCACTCAAGAAAAATCACCCTCTACTTACCCCTTCGCTTCTTCCACGATTGCTCCTCACTCCTCATACTGCTTGGGCTTATCGACAAACCAGAGAAAGACTGATTGATAGCGTATATCAAAATGTCAAAACTTTCTTGGAGGGCAAATAGCCCTCTTTTTTTTAATTTTTGAATTTTTTCTTCAAAAATACTTATCTTTTCTTCCTTGTTCTAATCAAGCTTTGCAAGAGAGAAATCAGCTTGAATACTTAAGCAAAACTACAATCCACATCCGATTGAGAAGAAAAAATATCTTTCTTTCTCCTTTTTGGGATTGTAGAATGCCTTGTATCCCCATATCTGAGCTTGAAAATATTCTTTGTAGTTCATTTTTAATCCAATGCCTCCTCCACTTAGAAATCCTCTATTACCTAGAGCAAAACTAGATGGCGAAAAAATATCTGCTACATATCCCATATCTATACCAATACTTGGGGCGATGATAAACCCATCTAAACTTGGTGGATAGTAAGTTAGATCGTTACGGTTTAGTATTCCAAAATCCCCACTTAGAGCATTGCTTTCAAAACCTCTTACACTATACATCCCGCCCAATCCCATTTTCTCACTTGCATAGAGCTGTGTGCGTGAAAATTGAGTTTTTACTAGTGAAGAAAGATGCAATCGATGTTCTCCAAAAACAAAAGGGATATTGAAATAAGAATCAAGCACAGGAAGCGTATAGAAAAAATTTGGAGGGTTTTTTTGATTGGAAGGAAAATTGTCCATAGAGCCCAATGCTTTGATCCCTTGCTTTACTCCTATGCTTAGACTCACCGAGGCACTATTTTGAAAGTATCTTAAATAATCAAGTGAAGCAAAAACATATGTCAAATCTCTTCTTTGTGTAAGAAGCTCGATCTGTTCTAGGAAGTTTTTTGCCCATCGTTTTCCAAGTCCAAAACTTATGGAAAATTGGTTGAGATTGTCCATATATACAAGAACTTTTCCTCTGATCTCCAAACTCCCTGAATGTCCATTGTATTTCAATTCTTTTCCCACAAATTTTAGGGGATAAGCATAAAAAGAATAACTTCCAGAAGCACCAAGCAAAAATCTTCTAAAAGGGATTGAAAAATCAAGAGAGGTATAAAAGCTATGTTGATTGCTCTTCCAGCATGGAGTGATCACGCTATAAGAGCTTAGAATCTCTCCAAGAGAGAGGAGATTTTCTAAACCCACTTGAAAAGAAGTTTGATAAATCCCACTTCCACTATTACCTCCATTATCTACACTAGCAGATAGATAAAAAGGCAGGGAAACTCCATTGATTTGCTTCGTATTAAACTCTACATCAATTTGAGTTTGTGCAACAGCACTATCACTTTTTTGGGGTTGAATAAAAAACCTTGGAAAAAGAGTCCTTAGCCTTCTGTAATTGTATATTCCCCTCTCAAGTGGGGAAATATCAAGAATATCTCCTTCTCTGATAGCAAAGTCTTTCCCCCAAAATGCAATCAAAGAAGGATAGTGGATAGAACCTACAATAGAGGTTTCTATATTGATCATCAATTCACCACTTTTGAGGTTTTGCGGTGGAAGAGCAAAAAGCGTGGTGATATACCCCTTCTCAATCGCCTCTTTTTTTAATTCCTCCAGTAAAATATAGATTTGTTTTTGATTAAGGCACTGGTCTTGATATTTTTTCAGATTTTTTTCAAGAAAAGTAAACTCATCAAGTACATTTGGCAAACTAGATTGCAAGGTAATGGTGCGAATTTTAAAACAAGGTAGATCTTCTTCTTTGGTATTGGATTGAATCTTCTTCTCTAATTTTTCAAGTTCCTTTTCTTCTTTTAGATTCTCTTTTGGTGGGGTTAGGAGAGGTGAGAGATCCTGAAGAATGAGGTTTTGCTTTCTAGCAGAGTTAAGCTGTTCTATCAGATCGGAAGGATTAATGATTTGAGAGTGCAATAAGACACAGCAGATTAACCCCAAAAGTAACTTCATTTTCCCTCCAAAACAAGTGTTTCCAAAAAATTCTACAATCTTTTTTCATAAAATTAGTGTAATATTGAGTGTTTCATAAATTTTAATTTATTTAAGCTTTTTGTTAGCTTGTAATCAAAGGAGAATACAATGAAAAGCCTCCACTTCCTACTTCAACGCTCTATATCTTTGTTTCTCTCTCTTGTACTGATTTTTCTTCCACTCTCAGCCAATCCAATTGTGATTGATGTTAATTCTTCAAATACAAGTCTTGATAAAGCAAAAAATGGTGTGGATATCCTCAATGTTGCCACTCCTGACAAAAATGGAATCTCAAACAATCTCTACCTAGAGTTCAATGTCAAAGAAAGTGGTTTGATTTTTAACAACTCGACTTCCGCACTTACTCCTAGTGTCTTAGGGGAAATCATCACAGCAAATCCTAATCTTATCAATCCTGCTTCTTTCATACTCAATCAAGTTACCTCTACTTCTCCATCTCTCCTTTTAGGGATAATGGAGATTGCTGGGAGTAGTGCCTCACTTTTAATTGCAAATCCAAATGGAATCACCTGTCAAGGATGTGGATTTATCAACACAAACAATGTTACCCTTGCTACTGGACTACCCCAGATTATGACTAATGGATATATAGAGTTTAATATCCAAAGAGGAGAAATCAATCTAAAATCACTCAATGCTCTAGGATCCCAAGCACTCAATCTCTTAGCAAAAAATCTCTCAATCAACTCGGAGCTTTATGCCAACACACTAAGAGCAATACTGGGTTCTAACCAAATCACTTTGGATGAAAAAGGCTCTCTTCTTCTGTGGCAACCTATTCAAAGAGAAAATAATACAACCTCTCTAGGGCTTGATGTAGCCTACCTTGGAAGAGTGTATGCAAACTCTATTTTTGTCATTACAAATGATGAAGGAGTAGAAGCAAAAATTGAGGGGATAATGGCAACACACCCTAGCCAAAAAGAGGGCGATGGTGGGTTTTATATTGACATCAATGGAAATCTAAAAATTGCCACAGAACAAACTCAAGGAGAGACTCCTGCACTTTTCTCCTCCTCACAGATGCAAATCTCATCAAATACCCTAGAGAATGAAGGCTATATTATGTCTTTAGGGGATTTATCTCTTCAAACCCAATCCCTAGATAATCACTCCATCATCTCATCAAATCAAACTCTTAGCCTTCAAGCCAATGATGTAAAAAACACCAATGCACTCATACAAGCAAATAATCTCTTAATGCAATCAGAGAGAATACTTAATACCCAAGGCTTCATCCTTGCCAAAGAGAATGCTGTGATTGTGGCTAATGAAATTGAGAATAGGGCAAAGGTTGCATTAAATAACGAGATTGTTTCACGAAGAGAAGAAAGTTGGACTTCTGGAGATTTTATTAAAACCCAAAAGAGAAAATATATTACGCATTATGAGGAAAAAATCAAAGAATATATTCCCTCAATGATTTATGCCAATATGTCCCTAACAATCAACTCAAATACTCTTTCAAACTATGATGGACAAATCTATGCAGAAAACAACCTTGCAATACAAGCCAATCGGTTTGATAATCTTCTCACAAAGGCAAAGACAAGGATTCAAACAATCACAAAAAGAAAATGTGGATTTTTATATAGTAAAACTTGCACAAGTGAAGACAATAGCTATGGTGTCAAAACTCTTGAACTCCCAATTGTTGGGGATAACTTAGCTTTAGCACCTAGCAGTGGAGATTTTGATGTGTTTTCCTACTACTACCCCTATATCATTGAGCCAACAGAGATTAGCCAAGAGCAAATCAAAGACTTTATCTCTAGCGATTACTTCAGAGATAGATTTGTCTCTCTTAGCTATGAAACTCAAGCAGAATTTTTAGCTTCTTTAAGCTCTCAAGAGCGACAAAACTTCATCTCTTCTCTTGACGCACAAGATCAATCTCATTTGCTAAAAAGCTTCAGCAATACGCATTTGCAATCCTTCTCATCGACTCTAGCACTTCAAAATCTCTCATCTCTTTTGCCTATCAATCAAAGACTTAACGAAGAGCTAAAACAAAGATACACACTTCAAGCCCAGCAAGATAAAGATTTGCCTCTCTCCCTGCCTTCTCCTCTCACATTTTCCTCCTCATCTTTGAGTGGAAATATTGGTGGAGAGAATATCTATATCCAAGCAAAAGTCCTCAATAATGAGGGAAGCATTTTTGCAAGTCGGAGTATTTTTGCTCAAACTCAAGAAAAACTACAAAACTCAGGGAATATCAGTGCAAATGATATTACCCTCAATTCAGATGGAGAGATTAGCAATATTGGAGGCAAACTCCAAGCAACAGAAAACCTAGCATTGAGTGCAGACTCTATTAGTATGTCCTCTAGTATTTATACTCATCAGGACTACACTCAGCATTCTGTTTTTGATCCATCATTGTGGGGAAGCAAAAAAGCCCCTATCAAAACTTACAGCACACTCACTACACAATCTCAAAATCTTCTCTCTCAAAGCTCACTAGGTGGGAAAAATATCTCTTTAAATGCAAAAAACACCCTCTCAATTTCTGCAACAAATCTCAATGCCACAGACAATCTTATGCTCAATGCCAAAGATATTTCACTCTCTACTCAAGCTCTAGTGCAAAAAGACTTTAGAGATAAAGCTTCCTTTAGCTCATCAAAAACCTTACTTACCAACTCTTTGAGTGCCAACAATATTCTTATCAATGCCTCTGATTCTCTAACCTCCTCATCCTCTTCTATAAAAGCAGATTCACTCCTTGCCATCAATGCCAAAGATATTTCACTCCTAGCCGATCAAGAAGAAAGCTATTTGCACTCTAGCAAATCCAATGGGAGAAGAAAGAGCTCTACGACCACCTCAAGTTCTACATCCATTGTCAATACACTTGCAGGAGAAAATATTCTAATCAATGCTTCTGAAAGTGCCTTCTCAGTAGGAAGCTCAATCAAAGCCCAAGAAAACCTTTCTTTAAATGCAAAAAATTTTACTTCCCTCTCCGCTCTCTCTAGCTACTCCACATCTAGCTTATCTTCTAAGAAAGGATTGTTTAGCTCTAAGAGTTCTTCAAGCTCATATTCCAAAGAGAGTAATACTCTTGCAGAATTTGAGGGAAAAAATATCTCACTAACCACTTCATCAGATATGCTATTACTTGGGGCAAATCTCAAAGCCCAAGAGGAAGTAAATATCATTGCGGATTCTTTTACACTTAGTTCTGTAAGTGATAAAAGCTCTACTTCTTCATCATCTTCCAAAAATGTTCTTTGGGGAGCTATCAAAAAGGCAAGAGGTGAGGAGACTGGTAAAGAAAGCTCAATCTCTTCTTCCATTACCGCTTCAAATCTCTCCATTCAAACCACCTCTGGAGATTTAAATCTTATAGGAAGTGAGATGTCTATTAGCTCCAATGCTTCTCTTTCTTCTTCTGGCTCTCTTAATATCCTAAACTCCTTTGACTTCACTTCGAACTCTTCGTATTCTTATTCAAGAACTCTTAGTGGTGCATTTGTGGATTTCAAACGAAAATTTAGAGCAGGATTAGAATTTAAAGAAAAAGAAAATAGCAACCAAACAAGCCAAAGGGATGTGGTGGCCTCAAATCTCAATGTAGGCTCTCTCAACCTTGTTGCAAAAGATGCCCTAACCATTACTGCAAGCAATATCAATGCAGAAAATGAAATCAAAGCTCAAGCCTCATTAGTCACCATTTCTTCAGCATCTCAAGTATCCCAAGAAAAGGAGAAGAATAGAGAAGGAACTCTAAGAGTGGGAGTAGAGATAGGCAATGCCTATGTAGATGCTTACTATGCTGGAAAGGATCTCTATGATGCAGGAGCAAGGATAGAGAGTGCCTCACACGCCCTAAGAAAAGCAAAGCAAGATTACAAAGAAGGCAAAATAAGCAAGGAAGCATTGCAAGACTATGAAACCAATCTTGCCCTTCTCTCAGCCTCACTTGTTGCAAGCACAACAAATTTTGCTTCATCTATCTCCTCAGTTGCTTCAAGTATAGCAAGTTCTTATGGAACAGGCTTGTATGCAGGAGGGTTTGCAGAGTATGAGGGGAATATCACAAACACTACATTCAAAAACACTACACAAGTTTCCTCTTCTCTCACAGCTTCATCTATCTCCCTCTCCTCCCTCTCCTCCTACACCCAATCCTCCTCTTCTCTCCTTGCTCATAATGTAGAAATACAAGCAAAAGGAGAGGTCAAGATTGAGGCTTTGGCAAATGAAAGAACCTCAAACTTTGAAAGTAAAGACTATGGGGCATCTATGAGCTTTGGCACTTCAGGAGTGAGTGGTGGAAGTGTAATGGGAGGATATAGTAAAGGAGAGCAAAGTAGCCTAGAGTATGTCGCCTCTTCTATCAATGCCTCTTCTCTCTCCATAACTTCAGGAGAAAAAACCACTCTCTCTTCCTCCTCTCTCCTCTCTAATGACATTGAGATAAAAGCCAAAGAGCTAGAAGTCATCTCCAAAAGCGATACCTACTCTAGCACTTCTAAGAGTTTCAATGCCAACATAGGTATAAGTGAGGGGGGTGGAGGAGTAGGAGGTGGATTTAGCAGTGAGAGAGAATCCCTCTCTTGGGTCAATTTCCCCTCCACCCTTCTAGCCTCTCACTCTCTTAGCATTACCCTAGAAGACTCTCTCTTGCTTCAAGGGGGAGTGATAGGATTAGGAGAAGAAGGAGAGACTATGAGTATTAGTGCTAAGAGTATAGAGGCAACTCATATCTCAAACTCCAGCTCTAAAGAGAGCAATGGATTTAATCTCTCTACTTCTCTAGGAAGAAGTTCTCTTGGAGTCAATCTCAGTGGAAATACAGAGCTTTCTTTGCTTAAACTTGGAAGCAAAAAAGAGGGGGTAAGCTATGCAACCCTAGCAACCCTAAACCCTAATGCAAACATCACTCTCTCCTTACAAGATCAACCCTCTTTCTCCAAAGATACAATTCTCTCTAATACACAAAGTGAGAAAGACTTACAAACTCTAGGAGTAAATACCAATCTCTCTAATACTGAGCAAACCACTCAAGAGATACAAAGCAGAGCTTTGAATGCAACTCTAAGTATAAATAATCATCTCTTTAGCTCTGAGGGAAGAGAGAAGATAAAAAATGACTTGCTCAATCTTGGAAACAATCTAGCTCAAATAGGGAGAGGAGTAAGAAATAATATTCTTACTCAAAGTCTTATCAATACTGCCAAAGATAAAGACACTAACCTCTTCTTAGAAATGTATCGCTATGCACTCATTGATGATACTCTTAGCTCTCTTTTTAGCCAAGAAGAACTACTAAACTCTCTTAATGGAGCAACAAACTTAGATTCTACTCAATTCCAAGAAGTCTTAAATGAAGTAGCCAAGATTGCAAGTGAAGAGAATGGATTTAGAGCAACTCTAAAAATCTACAATAATGAAGAAGTTACTAAAGGCTATGCTTACTCTGGAGTGGAGGGAGAATGGATAGGGTTTAATACTCTAAGCAATGATATAACTAATCCTAATGCTATCATCAACACAATATTTCACGAAGCAAGTAATAAAGAGCTTCATCACAGCAATGATAACTATGCAAGTAATAGAGGCAATAGTGCAGAGAGTATATTTGCACTAAAGAACTATCAGGGTAAAAATAAAAATACAATCTCTACACTAGAGTGGAATCAAAGAGAGACTACAAGAGAAACACTTAGAGGAAGTGGAGTATTAACAAAGGGAAATGAGTATAATACTAGGGCTTGGAGTGGGCAAGGGAGTGGAAGTGGGGAGAGGGATAATGCGGAGATTAGGAGAAGACCACTAAACAACGCTCCAGATTGGACAATGTTGCGTAATCCTGTGTCCAATACACAGAATATTTGGCACGAACACATCTTCTTTGAAGATGAAAAAGGTGGAAATATAGGATTTACAACATCTGGGAAAAGTGCTGTTGTCAATACACAACACAGTGCAAAGAGTGGATTACCCTACAAAGAAACAAAAACTATAGGCGAATTCTTCACAGAAACTGATCCCAATGTTATTGCAAGATATAGAGAAACAAATGGAAAGCATTATGATGATGCCATCATGAGAAAAGCAGTAGAAGATGTAAAAAAATCAGGCAAGTTTTATTATTACAATGCTCTAGGTAATAATTGCCAAGACTTTGTTGAGAGTGTTAAGAATAGATACCATGAGATATTTAAAGAGCAAGGCAAAAGAAAATGAAAATATGTTTTTTTCTCCTATTCTTCCTCTATCTCATTTTGCTCTCACTGCAGGAAATAAAACGCAATAAACTTATTATTCCCATAAGTCTTTTTTGTCTCTTAATCTATGGATTATCTTATTTTTATGCCATTACACCAAGCTCTTCAAAAGATTTTTCCATACTAATCTTTCTTGCTCTTGGGATATTGTTTGCCATCTTTCTTCGATTTTTTGATTTTCGGCTAAGTTTTCTACTCTGCCTTTTTATTATGGGATCAAGAATGATGGGATTCTCTTTTAGCCCCAATCAAGAAAATTTAGGCTTCTTTGTTGTTAATACACTCAATACAATTCCTATCCTATGGGGTTTATTTCTTGTTTATCATCAAAAACCCTATCAAAAATTCTTCTTCTTATTTTTGTGTTTTTCGCTCATTGCTTGCCTAGATACTTTCCTTGTCATTCAAAGCAATACTTTGCACACAATCCTTGAGAATACAATCCTTTTGGTCTGCACTTTATGGGCTTTGTTTTTAAGTCACAAAAATCAGAATTTTTTTCTTTTATGTTATTTTGTCCTGCTCTCAATTCTACTTTTCAATAATTTTCTACCAATCATACTTTTTGCATATTTCCCCATTGGTATTGTCTTTATTCCTTTTACTTATCTTATTACCTACTCTGGCGAAATTCTCCTCTTCTTCCTTCTCTGCTATGAAATCTTCCTCAAAAATCCCAAAGGCTCTCACGCCGAGGGGCCTCAAGATCAAGGATCCCAAGCCCCATCCAAAGAATCCAATACTCCATCTCACTCATCTCAATTCCATCCGCCTAGGGAATCTTAATGCCTAGATTCTTTGTTTCCCTTCTCCTCTCCCTCACCCTCCTCCTCTCTCCAAGCCTATTCGCTTTTTCTTCCTTACCCCCTTCTTCCTCCAATACTGCCCAATCTCTTCAAACTCTCTCTAATCTCATTGAAAATCCAGAAGAAGGAATCACAGGAGCAATCAAACAAGTGAGAAAGACTTATAAACTCTAGGAGTAAATACCAATCTCTCTAATACTGAGCAAAGCACCTAAGAGATACAAAGCAGAGCTTTGAATGCAACTCTAAGGGTAGATAATCATCTCTTAAGTAATGGAGTAGAGGGAGAGTGGATAGGGTTTAATACTTTAAGCAATGATATGACTAATCCTAATGCAATTATCAATACAATATTTCACGAAGCAAGTAATAAAGAACTTCATCACAAAAGTAATAATGATGCTTATGCAACTAATAGAGGCAATAGTGCAGAGAGTATCTTTGCACTAAAGAACTATGCAAATACAAACACCAATACAATCTCTACCACACAATGGAATCAAAGAGAGACTACAAGAGAAACACTTAGAGGAAGTGGAGTATTAACAAAGGGAAATGAGTATAATACTAGGGCTTGGAGTGGGCAAGGGAGTGGAAGTG
>DXDJ01000069.1 GCA_019115525.1 Candidatus Helicobacter avistercoris
CCCCCCAAGGAAAAGAAGAAGCAAGGCGGTTGCAAAAGCTTCTTTTAGAGAGATTTTTCCACTAGCAAGTGGGCGGAATTTTTTCTTTGGATGCAAACGATCGTTTTGAATATCTCTAAAATCATTGAAAATATACACCGCACTTGCTATGCAGGAAAAACACACAAAGGCAATTAAACACGATATTAAAGAGCTGATATCAAAACTAAAAGCAAAAAACAAAGGTGCAAAGATAAAAAGATTTTTTATATATTGATGTACTCTCAAAAGTGACAGATAGCTATTCATTACCCTTCTCTCCTATCACAATCCTCCTATCACATCTCTCCACAGTGCTTAGTCTGTGAGCAATGACAAGCAAGGTCTTGTCTTTGCTAAGCTCATAGATTTCTTCCATAATCTTTGCTTCTGTTTCATTATCCAATGCACTTGTAGCCTCATCAAGAACCAATATCTCAGGATTGTCATAAATCGCTCTAGCTATCCCAATCCTCTGTCTTTGTCCTCCGCTGAGTTTAATCCCTCCATCACCTACTTTTGTATGGATTCCCTCATGCTCTTCTAGAAAGTCATAAATCTTTGCAATCTTACAAGCTTGGATAATTCTCTCTTCATCATACTCAGAGCCAAAAGCGATATTTTCTGCCACATCTCCGTCAAAAAGATAAATACTCTGAGGAATATACCCTATCTTTCTTCTCCAGGATTTGATATTCTCTTGAGTAAGTTGTATGCCATCAATGAATATCTCCCCACTATTGGGTTGATAAAACCCCGTGATGATATCCACTAAAGTGCTTTTCCCTGCTCCACTTGGTCCTACAAAAGCAACTTTTTCTCCTTTTTTAATAGAGAGATTCAGGTTTTGAATGATTGGTTTACCTTGAATATAAGAGAAGCAAATATTTTGCAAAATGATTTCTTTGTGAAAAATCACTTTCTCATCTCCCTCCTCTTGCGGAACATCTTTTAATTCATCATAGACAATCTCAAGAGATTTGGAATAAATCTTCATAGAATTGTAATAACCCAAAATCTTATTCACAGAAGGAAGGACTTTGTAGAGTGCTAGTGCATACATAGACATGATAGGTAGCACTGCACTTGCATCTTCATAACGATAAAGGATATAAGCCACACAAGTAATCAAAATCACAAATCCAAAAGTCTCAAGGAGATTTCTTGGCATTTCTGTGAGTGTCTGATTGCCAATCTCAAGCCTCGCTCTTGCCCCCCCCTTCTCCATAAACTCATCTTCTAAGGAATTTTGAGCATCCTTGATTTTAATAATTTTAAAATTTCCAAAAGTATTAGAAAGAATCGAGAGAAAACCCCTCTCTATAGCTACTCTTTGATCTCCTCTTTTTTTGAGAATTTTTGAGATTGTCTGTGTAATCAAAAAAACTTTGAAAGACAAAATACAGGTCAAAACCAGCGTCATTTTCCAACTTACAAACAAAAGAATAGAATACAAAAAGAGAATGGTAAACATTTCGGAGTATAGGAACAAAAAATTTCGAATATAGTGTGAAGCACTCAAAGCATCACTAATAATTTCCCTTCTTAAGGTATCAGAGTTTTTGTTGGTAAAATCTAAATAGTTTGAATATAAAACCTTTTGAAATAACCTAAAAGCAAGATTATGATATTTTCGAAATGCAAAAAGATTAATAGAATAGCTATAGAATGTGTTGTAAAGAAGTCTAAAAAAATAAAAAACGATTAACGTTCCACTAAATGCAAACATAAAAGTCTGAGTATTTGAAAATCCAAAAAAATGATAAATCATGGAGCCATATTTATTGTCTAGCAATAATGAAGGATTGGAGGCAAAGGTAATAAAAGGCATAATAATCCCGACTCCAACAGTCTCTATAACAGAGCTCAAAATTGTCATTCCAAAAAAGACAAGTAAAGAAATCTTGTCTTTTTTGCTAGTTAAAAATCTTAGTTTTGAAAAATCACTTTTTTTCTTCATTTATCGGTCTTTTAATCTATTTTATTTTTTCGATTATATCTTAAAATCTCTGCTTGATATTATTTGCATCTACTAGCAAAAAATTGTTTTTTCAACATACAAACAATAGGATGTAAAAAAGAAGTCTTTGAGTATATTTTATATGCCACTCCTACACAAAATAAATACGGAACTATATAAAGGACACTTTGTTGTGCAAGTTTAAACTCTATCTCCTCGACCCTATGCAATTTCAACAAAGATGTAGATGCATACATCATTTTAATCTGCTGTTTTTTTTCTTGATCAAGAAAAAAAATATACAAAAAAATCCATTTTCTAAGATGGGATAAATAGTTGTAAGCAAAATAAGCTTTATAATCCTTGCAATTCTCCAAACGCTGATACGCGTTGAGCAAATCAATTATCTTTTTCGTTGTATTTAGCACGCCCCTACTTAGACTTATAGTACGAATATCACATATATAAAATTTTTCAGGACTTGTAGCAACTTGTGATGCAACAAGATAGGCTTGAAGATCGAAAAGCATATCCTCACCATAAGCAATCTCCACGCAAAAGTTGATTTTATTTTTTTCAATTAATAACCTTCTAAAAACTTTTGCACATCCCCATGAATTCCCACCAAACAAACAAAAATCTTTGACAAAATCATCTCTAGAACTTACAGTAACTTCATTTTTTCCATAATTTCTATCTTTCCAAAATAATGGCACTTCAACCTGCTTGCCATTTTCCAAACTATATCCACCATAAACAAGTACATCACACTGAAGTTGTTGAATTTTCTCAAACATATCTTCAAAAAATCCATCCAGTAAATAATCATCGCTATCTACAAAAGTGATATACTCTCCCTTTGCCAAAGAGATTCCTAAATTTCTCGCGCTTGATACACCACCATTTTCTTGTCTTGTTAATCTAATTCGCCTATCTTGATATTTTTCTTCAAGCATCTCAAAAGTCCCATCAGTACTTCCATCATCAATAATAATTAATTCAAAATCAGAAAAACTTTGCATCAAAACAGAGTCAATCATCCTTGAAATACAATATTTTCTATTATAGGTAGGAAGAATGATAGAGAGAAAAGGAGAGTTATTCATTTTACTTTTTTCCCTTCACAAATGAGTTGCCTACACCATACCCTCACTTGTTGCATCAATCTCTTTGGGAGTGGTGGTATAGGATTTGGCAGATTAAGTCTTTTGCTCAAGATTTTTGCATTCCTCAAATATTCCTTTTCGTTTTTATATCCTAAAGCACACTCATAAAGAAAATGATTAGGGAGCTGAAATTTATTTAAAAAATCATTTTTTTGATAGAAGCAATATATTGCCTCATATACATCCAAAAGGTCATAACTTCTAAAATTCCTATGCCTACCCATAATACTTTCTTCTCTTTGGCGATAGAAATATGGTTTCCCACAATATCTAACAAAAGCTTCGCAAAATGGAAAAACCATATACAAAAATCCTTCATCCTCATATACTTTATCTTCTAAAAATTTCACAGCAGATCTCTCGAGCAAGGATCTTGCAAAAAGACATCGCCATACCGCACCACCGATATGAATATTGGATTGGTTTGGTTGAAGAAGAACCGGTAATATTGCAGCACGAAGTTTCTGTTGATGTCTATCAAAATATACAATCTGATCATTACACACAAGCTCTATTTTGTACTTCCGGGCAATCTCCACCATCTCTTCCAAAAATCTCAAATCAATATAGTCATCGCTATCTATAAAATAGATATATTCTCCTATTGCTTTTTCTAGCCCAGTATTTCTAGCCCTAGACAATCCTCCATTTTTAGTGCACACAAGCTCAATACGCTCATCACTCAAATACTCTCTAGCAATACTCTCGCTCTCATCAGTGCTTCCATCGTTAACTAGAATAATTTGTAAATTTTTATAAGTTTGATTAATGACAGAATCTAAACATTCTCTTACATAGGGGGCAACATTGTAGATTGGAACAATAACACTAATAAGTGGTTTGTTCATTTTTTTCTCCATTGTTCAAGAGATGCGACAATATTCTATCCTCATCTAGCATATCAGACTCAATCCGCATAAGATATTCTTGTGGTATAACTTCTTTGTATTTTGTTATATGTACATAATTCTCAAGCTTTGCTAATATTCTCCTACTTTCTTTCATAACCGGAAAGTGCCAAGTATTTAAGTTTGCAGGAATCGCATTATATTTAAAAGAAATTTTCAACAATTCCCATGAAAAAATCTCCTCGTCAGTTTCTTCTTGAATATCTTCAATAAAATGTAATCTACGATTACAAATCAACCAATGATCACATGGATCAGAGATGGGGTTATTTTTTTCAATATAAATCTTCCCATGAAAACAGTGAAGATTTAATCGAAAATAGTAGACCATGTCATCTTTTGTTTTTGGATAGGAAAAAGTTTGCTTTAATTTTTCAAAATCATAGATTTGATCGACATCAATTTTTATTAGCCATTCATCTTGTGGAATAAAACTTAAGACAAAATTATAATAATCATCCAATCCTTTTTTATTCTCTCTGATTTTTTTATGTCGGCATGGTGCAACTTGATAAGGATACTCCACAGCAATAAAACCTGTATGAGTTTTACAAAATTCTTTAATTATTCTATCACTACCATCGCTACATTCATTATAAACAATAATACCTCTGCTGAAGGCTGGAGCGATAGAGGATAAGCTTTGTTTTAATGTGGGCTTTTCATTGCATACTTGAATAAATGCCCAAGGATTAAGAGAGCTTTGTGGATGATTTGCATCTTTGAAATAAGAATATATTCTGCTTTTGTTCCATTGCAATATTTTTTTACCCCCTCTTTTGAGAATATTCCTTAAGGGGGGGGGGGATTAGTTTTCTAAACTTTCTCATACCCCATACCTCGCTCTTTTACTTTTAAGCACATCTGCACTCATGCCAAGCATGGCACTTGCTCGATTGATGTCTCCATCACATTCTTTTAGCACTTCGACTATCAGCTCTTTTTCTAAATTTTCCATTTTATTCTCTTTCTTGCCAAAGATAACTTCATTTCTTGCACTCAGACACAAGTCTTTCTCACCGATCTCATCCCCCTCACTCAAAATCGTTGCTCTCTCAATCACAGATAAAAGTTCACGGATATTCCCAGGCCACGGGTATTCTAGCAGTGCCTTTTTTGCCTCATCACTCAATTTTTTAAGAGCAAATCCATAGCTTTCGCAAACTTTTTGCAATTTCCACTCAGAGAGCGGGATAATCTCCTCTACCCTATCTTTGAGGTTTGGAATCTTAATTGGCAAGGTATTGAGACGGAAAAAGAGATCTTCTCTAAACTGATGATTTTTGATTTTTTGCTCGATATTGACATTGGTTGCTGAGATTACTCGCACATCGATTTTTATAGGCTTTGCACTCCCCAGTCTTGTGATTTCTCTCTCTTGCAAAGCTCGCAAAAGCTTGGCTTGGAGCCCTATTGGCATATCTCCAATCTCATCAAGAAACACACTCCCCCCATTTGCCTCTTCAAATAGTCCCATTTTTGTCGCACTTGCATCCGTAAATGCCCCTTTCTCATAGCCAAAAAGCTCAGATTCTAGTAGGTGTTCAGGGATGGCTGCCATATTGATGGCGACAAAGGGTTTATTTGCTCGTGGAGAGTTTTGGTGAATATAGTTTGCAAAGACCTCTTTCCCTACTCCACTAGATCCTAGAAGCATCACACTTGCATCTGTGGGAGCGACTTTAAGAGCTTTGCTTTGAGCTATCTCAAGGGCTGGGGAAGTAGCGATAAAATCACTTTGCTTCTCTTGAGGCATCTTGTCTTTTTTGATTGCCTTTGTGCTAACTTCTTTGACTTTTTGACTTCGCTTAATCGCCTCTACTAAGTCTTCTATCTCAAATGGTTTAGTTAGAAAATCTTTAGCTCCAAGTCTTAGGGCTTTGATCGCATTATTTACAGAAGCATTAGCAGTGATTACAACAGCTTCATACTTCCCTCCCAAAAGTGAGAGAAACTCCAATCCATCCATCTGAGGCATATTGATATCTGTAACAATAAGATCAAAGCTCTCATCAAGCTTTTTGAGTGCATCTTTGGGACCTTTAAATAGCTCAACTTCAAACTCAGGGTAATCTTTGAGTGAGATTTCTAGAGCTTTTCTTAGGTTTATATCATCTTCTACGACTGCGACTTTCACTTCTTTTCCTTCACTTTTTCTAAGATTCCAAGATTTAGCACCCCATTTTCATATTTTGCTATTACGCGTTTGGGAGGGATTGAGAAAATCGTCTTGCTTTTGGCTTGCAAATCCCTATTTGTAACCTCATCATAGATTTTCACTCCACTAGAATACAAACAGTCGAGCACCACCTCTCTTTGGGTTTTTAGCACTTTTTTTACAAAGCTTACTTCATCCTCTTGCCCCTCATAATCTTGAGGAATAATCTTGCAGAGCTTGAAAATTTTATACTCTCCATTTTTTATCCCCTTGGCCCCCTTATTTTCAATCACCTCAGAGACTCTGTAATCCTCGCCCACCAAAAGATCGTTTTGCATTTTTGCCTTATACGAGATGATAAACTCCATCTCATTGGCCCATACTCCCACGCAAAATGCGAGAGCCAAACTACTCTTCTTCATCCTCTAGCAAATCTTCTTGTTTTTCTTCTTTTGGACATCGACTTGCATAAGCCACTTTCTCTCCAGCAACATTGACAATTTTTACCCCACTCGTATTTCGCCCTGCTTCGCGGATCGCCTGAGTATCTACTCTAATCATTTTTCCACTACTTGTGAGCACCATCAAGTCCATATTTTCATCATTGACATTAACTACACTCACTAGCTTCCCAGTCTTAGGTGTGAGCTTCATTGCAATCACACCCTTTCCAGCCCTGCTTTGTAGCCTATACTCTCCTGCAATCGTTTGCTTACCAATTCCTAGCTCACTGACAGTTAGAAGCTTATCTTGATCGCTTCCGATAGTAACTGCTCCAACCACATAGTCTTCATTGGCTTTAAATTTGATCCCTGTAACACCACGAGATACACGCCCGATCTCTCGAACATCTTCAATATCAAATCGAATACACATTCCCTGATATGTAGCAATGAAGAGTTGTCTAACCTCACTATCGACAATTTTTGCAGTTACAAGCTCATCATCTTCATCAAGGTTGATCGCTCTCACCCCTACACTTCGGATATTGCTATATTCACTTAGATTTGTTCGCTTGACGATTCCATTTTTGGTAAAGAAGACAAGAGATTTATCTTCATTGAAATCAGTGGTTGTGATCGTTGCCATAATCTTTTCATTTTGCTGGATTTGAATGAGATTGACCACTGCTTTTCCAATCGCTGTTCTTCCAGCTTCTGGGATTTTATAAACCTTGAGCCAATAGAGCTGTCCGCGATTTGTTACAAACATAATCGTATCGTGTGTATTTGCAACAAAGAAGCTTTCAATAAAGTCATCATCGTGTGTATTTCCACTAATCTTCCCCTTACCTCCACGATTTTGTTTCTCATAGACTTTCAGTGGCACACGCTTGACATAGCCTCTATGGCTCATTGTAACAACCACTTGCTCATTTGGGATAAGATCTTCTACATCAATTGCATCATAGTCATCTTCAAGTTCAGTTTTTCGTGGAGTGCTAAATTTTTCTTTGACTTCTAGCAACTCTTCTTTGATGATTTCATTGAGCTTTGCTTCACTTCTAAGAATCGAGTTGAGATACTCAATCAATGCCAAAAGCTCAGCATATTCTTGCTCGATTTTATCTCGCTCAAGCCCTGTGAGGCGTTGCAATCTCATCTCCAAGATTGCTTTGCTTTGAAGCTCACTTAGCCCAAAACGCTCCATCAATGCTTCTTTTGCTTCTTCACCATCCTTGCTAGATCGAATGATTTTGATTACCTCATCGATGTGATCAAGTGCGATTTTTAATCCCTCTAAGATATGGGCTCTTGCTTTTGCTTTTTCAAGCTCAAAAATCGTTCTTCTAATCACAATCGTTTTTCTATGAGAAATGAAGAGTTTAAGAAGCTCAATAAGTGTAAAAATCTTTGGTTCTTTGTTGTTGATGGCAAGGAGGATGATTCCAAATGTTGTCTCCATTGTCGTGGATTTGTAGAGGTGGTTTAGCACAATCTCACTCATCGCATCACGCTTAAGCTCTATAACTACCCTTATCCCCTCTCTATCACTCTCATCTCTAACCTCTGAAATCCCCTCAATCACTTTTTCTTTGGCAAGTTCTGAGATTTGCTCTACGAGGCGAGCTTTATTGACTTGATAAGGCACCTCATCAATCACAATCACATCTTTTGTTTTTGTGCTCTCAATATGCACTTTTGCTCTTACTTTGATACGCCCTCGTCCTGTGCGATACGCCTCAATGATTCCTTGCTTCCCAAAGATAATCCCTCCAGTTGGGAAATCAGGCCCCTTGACAAATCCCATCAACTCTTCAAGCTCTGCTTCTTTGTTGTCAATAAGATACACGAGAGCATCTACGATTTCATCGATCCTATGAGGTGGGATAGAAGTCGCCATACCCACAGCAATCCCACTTGAACCATTGATAAGAAGATTTGGAATCCTGCTAGGTAATACATCGGGCTCTTTGAGTGTATCATCATAATTTGGCACAAAATCCACGGTGTCTTTATCAATATCTCGCAAGATCTCCTCACTTGCTTGAGTCATCCTAGCTTCTGTATAACGCATTGCTGCGGCATTATCGCCATCGATGGATCCAAAGTTTCCTTGACCATCTACAAGCTCAAGTCGCATAGAGAAGTCCTGTGCCATACGCACAAGTGCATCATACACTGCTATATCTCCGTGTGGGTGATATTTTCCGATAACATCTCCAACAATTCTTGCACTCTTTTTATAAGCTGCTCTTGAGGTTACTCCAAGCTCATGCATTGCATACAAGATCCTACGATGAACAGGCTTTAATCCATCTTTTGCATCGGGCAAAGCACGCCCTACAATGACACTCATCGAGTAATCAAGATAACTCTCTTTTATTGAATCATCAATGCAAATATCTACAATCTCACTATGATCAAGCAAATTCTCTGACATCCCTACTCCAAAAATAAATCTGATTTTGTTTTTGTTATTTTATGCAAAAAGATTGGGTTTTTAAACACATTATTTTGGATATTTGGTGTAAAATCACATTTTTAATTTTTATTCTTAAGTTTTGATTTATTGTATTCTTAAAAATAAGAGCTTTTGAAATTCACATAGGAGTGATTAAGGATTTTAATGGGAAAAGATATGTTAAAAAAGATTTTAAAACAGCAAAGTCATCCCAGCCTTGCAGTCAAGGTTGATTTAGAAAAACTTAAGTTAGAAGAGTATATTGTAGTAGATGTGCGAACTCCTCAACTCTACTCCAGCACTCCTCATATCAAAGATTCTTACAATATCCACGATATTAAGGAGCTTGAAGCTCTATGTCTTGCACATAAGGATAAAAAGATTCTTCTAGTTTGCAATGGAGGATTAGAGAGTGCAAAATATGGCACACTTTTGGTTGAGAGTGGGTTAGAGAATGTCTATTATCTTGATGAATATTTACAGATCATTGAGGAGAAAATCCCTCTAGAATACCCCAAGGAGGAGAGATGAAAAAGCTATTTTGGTTTCTAAGCGTATGTTCTTTGCTTATTTCTCAAGAACTTAGCTTCAATAATGCTTGGCAACTTGTACTTGAAAACAATCACGCACTTAAAGCTGGAAAGATTGCAGTACAAAAGAGTGAAAAACTCAATGAAGCAAATACAATGCTCTATCTACCAAAGATCGATCTTAGTGCAAGCTATGCTTACCTAGGCGATCCTGTAAGTTTGGATGCTGGAATGGCACTCAAGGAGGCTGGGAAAAACCTCTCAAATTCAGCACTTCAGGGGGTTGTCAATCAAATTGCCGATCGCCTCACTCCCCTTGAGCTTAGCAATCAAAATGTCGTGATGGCATCAGTTAAAATCCTCTATCCACTCTATGCAGGAGGGGCGATTAAAGCAGCCAATGAATTGGGAAAACTTGCACTCAAAGACAGCAAAGAAGCCTTGAGATTAAAAACTCTCTCTACTTTTGAGCAACTTGCAGGTATTTATTATGGTGTGGTTCTCAATCAAGAAATGCTCAAAACTCTTCAAGAAGTGGAGAATGGACACAAACTCCATCTTGAAAATGCAAAAAAACTTCAACAAGCCGGTCAGATTGCCAAAATCGAAGTTCTTTCAGCTCAAGTGGCTTACAATCGTGCAAAAAACGATACGCTCAAAGCCAAAGATTCTCTAGAAGTGGCTCAGCTTGCACTTCAAACCATCCTCTCAGATACCAAGAGTGATTACACCCCCAACTCAAAACTTGTGATCAAATCCAATTCAAAAGCCCCCTCTCTTCAAAAGCTCCTTGCTCGCACACTGGATTCTTATCCTTTGCTCAATCAAGTCAAAATCAAAGAAGAGCAAGCTCAAGAAGCCCTCAAACTAGCTCGCTCAAAGTTTATCCCTCATTTTGCACTCTTTGGAAGCTATACCTATCATCGCCACGATTCTATTCTTGGAAGCTCTATGCCTAGCTGGTATGTAGGAGTGGGGATGAGTATGCCACTGCTTGATAACACCGGATCTTATCAGAAGTTTCAGGCAAGCAAGATTGCTCAACTTGAAGTCTCTCAAATCAAAGCTCAAGCTATCAAAGACATTTCACTACTAGTAGAAAAAACTTATAAAGAAGCTCTTCAAGCCAAAGAATTTTATTTTGTACTTGACTCCTCAATCGCTCTTGCAGAAGAGAATCTTAAGCTTCAAGAACAAGCCTTTAAGCAAGGAATGGGAACAAGCACAAAGGTTGTGGATGCAAGAAATTTGCTCTCAAAGGCAAAGATTGAGCAACAAAGCGTAGCTTACAAATACATCCTCTCAATTGCCAAACTAATGGCACTGAGCGATCAAACCCAAAACTTTAAGCAATACCAATAAGGAGAAAAAATGAAGAAAGTGATTCAAATTATCATCCTACTCATTGGAGTAGTCTGCATCACAGCTTGGCTCTCATTGAGTTTTTACAAGGCATATCAGCCTCAACCCAAAGTCTTGCAAGGACAAATTGCAGCTAGAGAATACAATGTTTCAAGCAAAATTGCAGGAAGGATTTCAGAGGTGTTTGTAAGCAAAGGAGATATGGTCAAAAAAGGTGATCTTATCTATACTATCCACTCTCCAGAACTTGAAGCAAAGCTTGAACAAGCAAAAGCAGGATATGAAGCTGCAAAAGCAATCAATGCAGAAACTCAAAAAGGTGCAAGAGAACAACAAATCCTCTCTGCAAAAGATCTTTGGCTTGGTGCAAAAACGATGCGAGAATTGGCTGAGAAAACTTACAAAAGAGTGGAAAATCTCTACAAAAGCGGAGTGGTAAGTTTGCAAAAAAGAGATGAAGCTTATGCGAGTTTTGAAGGGGCAAAGCTCAAAGAAAACACAGCCTATCAACAATATCAACTTGCACTTGAAGGAGCAAGTAAAGAAACCAAAAAAGCCGTGGAAGAAAAAGAAAGAGTGGCTGCTGGAACTGTGGCTGAAGTAGAAGCCTATGCCAAAGATACTCAAGCTCTAGCACCTGCTGATGGAGAAGTGAGTAATATCTTGCTTCATAGCGGAGAGCTAGCTCCAAGTGGATTCCCTGTCGTGCTTCTAGCAGATATGAATGATGCGTATTTAAGGCTAAATATCACAGAAGATAAACTTCAAGATTTCCAAAAAGGAGCGACATTTGAGGGCTATATCCCAGCACTCAATATCACAACGACTTTTCAAGTAACTTTTGTTTCAGTGATGGGAGATTTTGCCACATGGAAAAGCAATTCAGATAAAAAAGGCTATGACATTAGAACCTTTGAAATCAATGCCAAACCTACAACTCCCATCAAGGATCTAAGGATAGGCATGAGTGTGCTAATCCATGAAAAGTCTCAAGCAAATAAACCCACTCAAGAGGTCAAAAACTCGTCATGGTAGAAGAGATCAAGAGAGATTTGCTCTCTTTGCTAAAAAGCCCATTTTCGCTTTTTACGCTTCTTATTCCTGCACCACTAATAGCAGTGCTTTTGTATTTTACTTTTGGGGATGGGACATTGCATAAAATGCCCATTGGGATCATCAATCAAGATCAAACTCTTACTTCTCAAGAGATTATTTTCCCACTTGATGCTTCTCCTGCACTTCAAGTTGTGGATGAGTATGGGAGTTTGGAGGAAGCAAAAGAGGATTTACGCAATGCCAAGATTTTTGCTCTCATTGTTTTGCCCTATGGACTTCAAAGCAATTCCAAAAAAGAGATCCCCACCTTGATTCCACTCTACTACAATGCCCAGTTTTTACTTGTAGCCAAAACCTTGCAATCCAAAATTATGCAAATCATTGCAACAAACAATGTCAAGCTCAAAATGGCAAAAAATCTAGTAGAGAGCAAAACATTTGTAGGTGCCTTGAGTAAGTCCGCTCCAATCATGCAACAAATCACTGCACTCTATAACCCTGATAGCTCTTACTCTCAGTTTTTGCTCACAGCAGTTTTTCCTTGCTCTCTTGTGATTTTAGTGTGTGCTTCACTTCTTAACTCTCTTGTTAGGGATCCTAGAAGTGCAATGGAAGAGAGGGTGGGGATAGCAGAGATGCTAAAGGTACTTGGTGCAAAGATACTAAACAACACAATCTTCTATCTTGTATGGTGGGTTTTGATGATGCTCTTTTTTACTTATATTATGGACTTGCCAATGCGTGGGCAGTGGTGGATTCTGTTTTTGGGGGCGTTTTTGCTCATCTCTTCTTATCATGCAATTACGCTTTTTATCTTTGCCGTTGCCAAAGAAAGCACAAGAGCAATAAGCTTTATTAGCGTATATTCTGCCCCAAGCTTTGCATTTGCAGGGATTACTTTCCCTACAAATAGTATGAATACCTTTGCCCTCTTTTGGAGCAGTTTACTCCCTATTAGCTACTATCTTCAACTCTATATCCAACAAGCCAATTATGGAGGCAGTGGGGCTGTGGCTTTGGAAATTTGTCTGAGTATGCTTCCTTTTTTTCTTTTTGGATTATTGGGTGTGGTCATTTATATATTTAGGGGGTGCAAATGAAATTTTTTGCAGTTTTAAAATCTGAGGCTTTAAGACTAGCCAAAAATATATCTGTCCTTACAGTATGTATTCTAGGGCCACTGGCTTATTTCTTGCTCTACCCTACTCCTTATGAAAATGATGTAGTGCGATCGCAAAAAATTACAATCATTGATGAAGACAATACTCAACTCTCAAGAAAATTTGCTTTCCTCGCAAATTCTAGTTCTGAAGTGCAAGTCAAAGGCTATGCAACATCACTTAAAGAAGCCCAAAATATGCTTGAGAGAGGAGAGGTTTTTGGAATCCTCTATATCCCTAAGGGCTTTGAGAGAGATGCATATTTGCAATCGGCTCCTACACTCTCATTTTTGGCAAACTCTTCTTATTTTCTCATTTATGGATCCATCATCAATGGACTCTACCAAGCCACTCAGGAGCTAAATCCTGAAATCAAGGTAAAACAGCAGATTCTCTATGGTGACTACGCTCTTAAGGAGAGTAATCACATGCTCCAAAAAGATTTACTGATATTGCATTCCTCTCCTCTTTTTAACTCTTCACTTGGATATATCAACTACGCCCTTGCGGCAGTGTTTGTGGTAATCTTACATCAAATGTTGGTTGTAGGAATGGGGATCTTTGGAGCTTCATACACCTATGGTGCAAATACTCCTATTCTTAGCCTGCTCTTTGCAAGGATGATTTTATTTGCCCTTATCTGCATTCCACTTTTTGCGTTTTATTTTGGTTTTGGCTTTGCTTACTATGGGATTCATCATCACGCTAGTATTGAGGACTTTTGGCTCTTTTCTTTGGGGTTTATTTTCTCCATCCTCTCATTTGGGAATTTCTTTGGAAGCATTGTGAGCAAACCCTATCAAGCCACTGTGATTATTTTGCTCTCCTCTCTTCCGCTTATCTTTTTGCTTGGATTTATTTGGCCACTTGAAGCCATCCCATCCCCCATCCAAACCATTGTGCAGTTTATCCCTATTTTTCATGGCGTGAATGCTCTATTGCGATTGAATGAAATGGGAGCAGATTTTCAATCTATTTTCCCCTACTTCAAAAATCTCCTTGCACTAGGGGTGCTTTATATGTTGCTTTCATACTTGGCAATGCTTTTACGCACCCATTTCAAAAATCTTTCATTTAAAAGAAAATCAAAACTGTGGTTTTGATTATTTGTTTTATGCAATAATCCCAAAACTACAAAATCTCCAAAGGATATATTGATAATGATTTTTCAAAAAATCTTTACCCTTTATTATGATGGATTTAGAAATATGAAGCTTGGTAAGGTATTATGGGGGATTATTTTTATCAAGATTATTTTATTTTTTGGAGTATTGAAGTTTTTTATTTTTGATAAAAATTTAAAAAATCTTTATCCAAACGATCAGGACAAAAGCACATTTGTCCTACAAAATCTCACAAAGGAAAACCATGGATCTCTCAAGCGTTGATTTCTCAAGAGCACAGTTTGCCCTTACCGCTCTTTATCATTATCTCTTTGTTCCTCTGACTTTGGGACTTTCTTTTATCATTGCCATTATGGAAAGCATTTACATCAAGACCAAAAATCCTCAATGGAAAGCAATCACTCAGTTTTGGATCAAACTCTTTGGGATCAATTTTGCCATTGGAGTAGCTACTGGAATTATTATGGAGTTGGAGTTTGGGACAAATTGGGCAAATTACTCTTGGTTTGTAGGTGATATTTTCGGTGCTCCTTTGGCAATTGAGGGGCTAATGGCATTTTTCCTAGAAGCAACATTTTTTGCTGTGATGTTTTTTGGCTGGAATAAAGTCTCTCCAAGATTCCATCTTCTCTCCACGTGGCTTGTAGCTATTGGAAGCAATCTAAGTGCGTTTTGGATCTTGGTGGCAAATGCTTGGATGCAAAACCCTGTGGGAACGAGTTTTAATCCAGAGAATGTGCGAAATGAGATGACAAACTTTTGGGATGTAGCTTTCTCTCCATTTGCTATCTCAAAATTTTTGCATACTACAAGCAGTGCGTATGTTTTAAGTGCAATTTTTGTCATGGGGATTTCAGCCTTTTATTTACTCAAAAATCGCCACTTCTCTTCTGCCAAAAAAAGTCTAATTGTGGGGGCAAGCTTTGGAATCCTCGCGATGCTTATGACAACTTTTAGTGGAGATGAGAGTGCATATCAAGTTACTCAGCACCAACCTATGAAGCTAGCAGCAATGGAGGGGCTTTATAAGGGCGAAGAGAGGGCTGGGATTATTGCTGTGGGGATCTTAAACCCCAATAAAAAAATCGGTGGAGATGAAGATACATTTCTAGTAAGCTTTCAAATCCCCTATGCTCTCTCCCTCCTTGGTAAACGCTCACTTGATGGCTATGTTGCAGGGATTGATGATTTAATCTATGGCAACACTCAACACGCCATCCCTCCAATAAATGAGCGAATCAAAAATGGAAAAATCGCGATCAACGCTCTAGCAAACTACACACAAGCCAAAAAAGAAAATGATATAGAAAAGATGAAAGCCTCCTATACACTTCTTCAAAGCCATATCAAAGACTTTGGCTATGGGTATTTTGAAAATCCAAAAGATTTAGTGCCAAACATTCCCTTAATCTTTTATAGCTTTCATCTTATGGTTTGGCTTGGAGGATGGTTTTTCTTGCTTACTCTTGTAGTGCTTTATCTCTCTATGGCAAATCACATCCAGAGATTTAGAAAGATTTTGTGGGCTTGTGTATGGAGTATCCCTCTTGCTTTTGTCGCAGTAGAGGCTGGATGGATTGTAGCCGAAGTAGGTCGCCAGCCTTGGGCGATTCAAGATTTGCTTCCTACACATATCGCCGCTACAAATCTCTCCAGTGTGAATATCAAAATTTCTTTCTTTCTCTTTGCTCTAATCTTTACTGCATTATTGATTGCAGAAATCAAAATCATGCTCACACAGATTAAGAAAGGATTTGAAGGAGAGGCAAAATGAGTTTGGAGGCATTGCAGATTTATTGGTGGGTTGTTGCAAGTGTGTTGCTGGGGGCATTGAGCTGTTTATTTTTTGTGCAAGGAGGACAAATGCTTCTGCCAGATCTAGCAAAAAATGAAGAGGAAAAAACCCTTATTATCAATTCTTTGGGAAGAAAATGGGAACTTACTTTTACCACACTTGTAGTCTTTGGTGGAGTGATGTTTGCAGCTTTTCCGCTCTTTTACTCTACAAGTTTTGGAGGAGCGTATTGGGTATGGTTGGCTATTCTTTTTTGTTTCATCATTCAGGCTGTCAGTTATGAATATAGAAAAAAACCCAATAATTTTTTGGGAGCAAAAACCTATGAAGTTTTCTTGCTTATCAATGGCTATGTGGGAATCTTCTTGCTTGGTGTGGCTCTTAGCACATTTTTTTCAGGGGCAAATTTTTCACTCAATGGCTACAACTTTGTGCAATGGAACACACCATTGCGAGGATTAGAAGCTCTAAGTAATCCTGCAAATTTGATTTTGGGTTTTACTCTTGTCTTTCTATCTAAAACTCTAGGTGCAAGCTATTTGCTCAACAATCTTGCTTCTCCCACTTTATCTCCTAGAGTCAAAAAGGCAATCCTACTCAATGCCACTCTCTTCTTGCTCTGCTTTATTAGCTTTCTCTCTTGGATATTTTGCAAAGATGCTTTTGTCTTAATAGAGGGCAAGGTAGAGATAGTGAGGTTTGGTTATTTTTTGATTTTTTTGCACCATCCTTTATTTTTGATTTTGCTTCTTGCAGGGGCTTTGATTGTGATAGTGGGGATTTATCTAGGGGGAATAAGAGGAAATGAAAAATCTGTGTTTGTGCTTTTTGCAGGAGTATTTTTGGCTGTGTTTGCTCTCTTTGGCAATCTTGGGATCAATGGTGGAGTTTTCTACCCCTCCCTTAGCAATCTCTCCCAATCCCTAAGCATTTATAATGCTTCCTCAAGCCACTACACTCTTAAAGCCATGGCCTATGTTTCACTCCTTATCCCTATTGTGATTTTTTATGTCTCTTGGGTTTGGAAGAATATGGATTCTCAAAAACTTAGCACACAAGAACTCAATGAACAAAACGAAAAATACTAAGGAGAAAAAATGACTTTACTACTTCTTTGGCCTATGATGATCTATCTTGCCTATCGCTTTGCACTACTTAATATCAAACAAATTGAAGAAAGAGAAAGCTTCTAGCAAGTGCAAATCAATGAGCATTTCATCACACACTTATCCAGTGCTTGATTGATTTGCTCTATACACTGCAAATAAAGAGTGGAAATATCATTGTGCGGATAGTGCAGAGCACACATCATCAAATTTTGCAACAAATGATACACACTCCCCTCAATCATTACCCCAATCTTTGGATGAGTCGCACTGCAAGAAAAACAAAGATGATTAAGCTCATCAATCCTCCCAAATAGCTCTTTTTTGCTCCTAAGTGGGGCAGAGAGTTTGGCTTTGAGTGTTTGGATAAACTCTCTTAGCTCTTGGAGATAGGCTTGTTTGTCTAGCTCACCCTCTCTTTTGAGAAAATGTTTTTTAAGTTGCTCAATTGCAGTTTTTTTATCCTTACTCTTAAGCTCAAAATCCATAGGTTTTGCACTCACACTCCCATCAATATAAGCTCCACTTCCCAAATTGATCGCGGTTTTGGGCTTATAGTGAGAAATTGCTAAACTCATCATTTTGGCTGAAAGGGAGTAAATCGAGGTGGAAAACACTCTCTTGTCTTGATTGCCTCTAACCTCAAAGGCATCTTTTGGGATTTCCTTGCCCTCATTGCCATAAAAACTTCCTTTTGCATGCTTACTCTCCCCCTCAATATAACCGCAATCGAGCCCACAGAGTATGACATCGCTCCCAAATACACAAGCCAGTGCCACTCCAGCATTTCCTACAAATGGGGCAGATAACTCCAAGATGAAATTATCTTCTAGCAAATATGAGCTTCCACTTCCTCCACGCATAAACACATAAGCCTCTTTTGCCAAGGCAATGGCGTTTGGATTGACCATATTGCCACAAAGCAGTGTTGTATCACCCAGCGGAGCTTCCTGCAAAACACCTTTGAGATAGTCAATTCTCTCAATCTCAATCTGAAAATCAGGGGAGATTCCATTTGCTTTTAGCACCTTTAGAGCTGTTCCACAGCTAAAAATGATCATTTTGGAGTGATTTTCCTTGATAAATGGAAGAAGATGATCTAGACTTGCACCATTACCTACCACGCAGATTGGAATATCTAGACGATGAGGGGCTTGCAAGATTGGATAATGTAAGTTTTTTAGAGTATTGACAAATCCCTTGCTCTCATCCTCAAAACTCCCCCACCCTCTTGAATTTTGTGCATAACACTCATACACAATCCCCTTAGCAGATGCAATTTTTGGAGAATCATATAAGGAGAGTTGAAGTCGCAAAAAATTATTGGTGATTTTGTGAGTTTCAAAGTAATGTCGCACAATATCTTTGCTCACAAGATTTTGCACAAACAAATAGCAAGAGTGGGGGGAAACTTGAGAAAAGAGTGCTTCATAATCCACAAAATAGCAAGAAATTCTAAAAAAATCAATCTCTTCTTCAAACAGAAGCAAAGAGTGAAAAAACATCCCCTCTTCTCTTAAAAATTCCAAAAACAATCCCCCCAAACATCCAAAAAGTGTCGTGCTAGGCAAAAAATCCGAACTTAGATGAAACTCCCCTACTCCCCCCATTTCATCCAGAATCTCAATCATTTTGTTGCAAGACTCTCCTGTAATAGGAAAAGTATCTGTGTCCATTTTTCTTAAAAACAGAGCATTGTTTTGCACACTCCATTTGGGGTTATTGAGTGGGGAAATCGCCAAAGAGAGATGCACATCAAGCATACTGGACTTCCCTTCAATGTAAGGATAGACAAAAGATTTTTCTTCCAAATTGATGATATTGATCCCCCTATCATCAAAAAAGAGATTATAAGTCTTAGCAGGTGTAATAAGCTCTTTGTGGAGCTTATGATTTTGTGTAGAAAAAAATTCGAGATTTTTTGCAAAACGAGAAGAGATTTCAGATTCGATTTGCTCTTTTGAAGCATTTTGAAGAAGAAAGGAGAGTTTTTGCATTTTCTGCCCTTGGCTATGAAATAAAAAAAATATTGTAGCCAAAGATAAGGGGCAAAGCCCCAAAAGCTTACTGCTTAAGACTTAGAAGAGTGTTGAGGATTTGATCTGAAGTTGTTACAGCCTTAGAGTTGGCTTGGAATCCTCTTTGAGTTACGATAAGCTGAGTAAGGCTTCTTGAGAGATCCACATTACTCATCTCAAGTTTATTCCCTGACACTCCACCTCTTCTTCCTGTATTTGGTGCACCAATAAGCGGTGTTCCAGAGTTTGCACTTCTTGAGAAGAGATTATTTCCATCAGCTTGAAGACCTGAATTATTTGCAAAGTTTGCCAAAGCCACTTGTGCTAGAGCAATGCTTCGTCCATTGCTAAAAGCTCCAAGAAGATTTCCATTGTTATCAAATCTAATATCTGCTAGATCGCCTGCTTGATATCCATTTTGATCAATTGCATAAGTCTCAGAAACCTTATCCACACTTGTAAGTCCATCAAAAGCCTTGTTTGATCCAAACGCTAGATCGATTCTTTGCGGACTTTTTGCACCATTTTGAGGCTCAAACTCTAGTATTGGAGGATAGATCCCTGCCAAACTTCCATCACCATTGAATGTTACTCTTCCACCCTCAAAGATATTAGGATACGCTTCACTTGCTCCAACAATCCTTGCAGGACTTGGCACAACAGCACGGAATTTCCACTCCAATGGCCCACTCTTATAGAATTCAACTCTTACATTGTGTTTTGAACCAAGCGAGTCAAAAATATCAATACTTGCATTATGCACAGCCTTTGTCAATCTCTCCGAACTTGTTGCTCTTCCACCCTCTAGAAGTGCTGAAGTATTCATCGCTGCCATTGCATCGCGGAAGAGAATATTACTTGCAACATTATCTGAACTATAAGCTGTTACAAGAACACTCATCGTATCATCCACACCATTTCCATCATCTTTGTTTTGGATCTCAAACATTCCATACTTATTGACCGTTACAGAAATACTTGAGGTGCTATCTTTGTAAGGTCCATCTGGATTTTTAACCATATTGGCATCATGTTGGATCAGCTCTCTGAGTTGCTCAGTGGTTTTAAATTGCCCTGTTGTAAAATCAGGATCATTACTTGTTGTATATTTGTAGCGGAATGAAGTAATATCTGCATCTCCATTTGCGAAGTTGGCAAACACCCCTGTTCCTGAATCTGTAACGATGATATTTTTGAGGTTTTCATTTCCTTCTAGATCATTTTTATTCTCTAGTCTTAGCACACCTGCATCAATATAGGCTGTGATTCCTGTTTGATCTGTTGCGGCATTGATTGCATCTTTTGCAGCCACCAAACTTGTAATCCCACTCACATTTGAATCATTACTAAAGCTAATGAGTGCACCATTTAGTCCTAGCGTGCTAACCCCTTTGCTATCTACAACTTCTCTGAGCATTTTTGAATTTTTATAGCTCACCCAAATTCCTTGATCCTCAGTGAGTCCTAGTGCATTTCCCTCAGAGTTAAATACAACTCCCATATCCTCACCAATTTGTTGGATTTTGAAGTTTGAGTCATAAACTGGATTGCTTCCATCTGCTTTTGTTCTCACCGCAGAATCAAGCATGGCGATGCTGTCCATTTGCTCGATTTTGCGTCCAGAATTGAGATTGGCTCGAAGTGAAATTGATGAAGAAGATTTTGCTGGCATTACCATTCCTGGATCAATCTGGATTCCTTTGATTGGACCAGTGTTATCCACGGTGAAAATATTATGATCATTAAGATTCTCCAAGTCATTGCCTCTTGTCCATCCTTGAACAACCAATCCGCCAGTTGTTACAAGATTTCCATTGGCATCAAAAAGAAATTCTCCATTTCTTGTAAATTTCTGTGTTACTCCCTTATCTGCACTAACAACAAAGAATCCTTCTCCCTCAATTGCCAAATCTGATTTTACATCAGTGTTTTGCATGCTTCCTTGAGAATAGATTCTTGTTGTTGCACCAATCCCTACTCCAAGTCCTACTGACTTATCATTTTGTCCTCCAAGACCGCTACTGAGTGGAGAAGTCGCTGCATTCCCTACTTGTGAGAGCATATCTGTAAAAGAAGCTCTTGAGTATTTAAATCCCACTGTATTAACATTGGCGATATTGTTACTCTCAACATCAAGAGCAACTTGGTGAGCCTGCATCCCGCTCACACCTGACCATAATGATCTAAGCATATTTCATCCTTCATTTCAAAAATTATGCAAACACTTAAGCAAACCCTATTCCAATTTTGATTTTTCAGATACAATCCCAACAAAAAATTTGAGAGTAAAAAAGTGCAAAGTCAAGAAATCCTAGATAAGCTCAAATGCAAAAATCTTTTAGAAGCCATACTTCTTACCCCCAAAGGGTATAACAATACACATTTGATTGAAAATCTTGAACATCTTCCTACCTTTGGAGTAGTCCAAACACAAATCCTCTCCACGCATCGCACGCCAAAAACTCTACAAATCTCGGCATTTTTGCCTGATTTTCACACTCCTTTAAAAATCACAATTTTTTACCCCAAAAAATTCCATACCTCACTCTTCCCGCTTAATTCCACTCTTTATCTGCAAGGAAAAATACAAAAAGGTTTTGAGCTTGAGATGATTCATCCAAAAGTTGTTAAGCATTTTGGAGAAATCATTCCTATTTTTGAAAAGAAAAGAGGGATTGATCTCTTAGAACTTCTCCAAGAGCTTATCACTGAAGAGGCTCTCCTCTCAACTCCTATTCCAAAAGAGTTTATCCCTCATATTTTGAATATTTTTCACCCCACCATTGGCTTCTATGAAGAATACATGTTTTATAAAAACTTCCCCCCAAATACACTTAAGGCATTAAAATTTGTAGAGATTTTTTTGTATTTGCAATCCATGCAGAAGAAAAAAAGATTTTTCTCTTCAAAATTCTCTTGCAAGGGAGATCTTAAAGGATTTATCACTTCTCTTCCCTTTGCTCTTACTCATGGGCAAAACCAAGCCTTGCAAGACATACAAAATGATTTTAATTCATCATCTGCAAGCAAAAGGCTGATTATGGGGGATGTAGGAAGTGGAAAAACAATTGTGATTTTAGGATCCGTGATTTTGGCATATCCGCACAAATCCATCCTTATGGCACCCACCACTATCCTTGCCACTCAACTCTATGAAGAAGCTCTAAAATTCCTTCCTGCATATATTAAGGTGGGATTGTTTCTGGGAGATTCTAAAAGCAAAAAGCAAAATTATGAAGATTTTGATTTTATCATTGGTACTCAAGCACTCATCCATAGAGAGGAAGATTTGAGAGATTTTGCACTTGTGATGAGTGATGAGCAACATCGCTTTGGGACACAACAGCGATATTTCTTAGAGAAACTTGCAAGCAATGAGGGGAAAAAACCCCATATCTTGCAATTCTCTGCCACTCCTATCCCCAGAACTATGGCGATGCTTCAGAGCGATTTGATTTCTCATACTTTTATCAAAGATACGCCATACAAAAAAGACATTACCACCTCTATCCTTTACAAACAAGACTTCCCCTCTCTTCTTGCTCATATCAAACAAGAAATAGAGCAAGACCATCAAGTCATCATCGTCTATCCCTTGGTTGAAGAGAGTCAAAACTTTTCTTACACTTCACTCAAAAAAGGAGAGGAGTATTGGAGAAAACATTTTGAGGGAGTGTATTGTACCAATGGAGGAGACAAGGACAAAGACAAAGTCTTGCAAGAGTTTAAAGAGAGAGGAAAAATCCTCCTTGCTACCACGCTCATTGAAGTAGGAATCTCCCTTCCTCGCCTAAGCACTATTGTAATTGTAGGGGCAGAGAGGATGGGGCTTGCTACCCTCCATCAACTCAGAGGAAGAGTAAGTAGAAATGGACTTAAGGGCTATTGCTTCCTTTTTACCTATTCAGATAACAATCAACGCCTCAAAGATTTTACTCAAACCAAAAACGGCTTTGAGATTGCCGAACTTGACTTGAAATACCGAAAAAGTGGGGATTTGCTAGAAGGAGATAGACAAAGCGGAAATGAGTTTAGATTTTTTGATGTGAGCGAGGATGAGGAAATTGCAAAAAAAGCTAAAGAAACCCTTGAGTTATCCAAAAACCCCAAAAAGCAAGTTATAATTAACAGCTTATGAAAACGAATTTTTGGAATTTATGTGAAATTTTTTAGATATTTTCTTTTCTTTTTTTTGATTTTATCTCCTATTTTTTCTCAGCAACCACCCTTGCCACCCAAAATTAGCAAAACCCAAAAAGGCGAGATTGTCAAATCTATCCAATATCACAATATTGTCTATATCTCAAATATCATTGCCAATGACATTGCTTCTATTCCTACTGGTGAGCCGCTAGATTATAAAGCTCTAGATCGTGCGATTATTGCCTTTTATGATCAAGGGTATTTTGAGGATATTTGGGTTACATTTGATAATGGGGTGCTGAATTTTTATTTCAAAGAAAAGCCCAGAATCGGAAGTATTGAGGTTAAGGGGTATGGAAATGAATCAGATCGCACGGCATTGATTGAACAATTGGGGCTTAAGCGTGGGGATATGTTTGATGATATTAAGCTAGATCGTGCAAAACAAACAATCAAGGCAATCTTGGAGCAAAAGGGCTATTATGGAAATGTTATTGAATTTTCCTCAGCCCCCATTGCCAAAAGTAATGCCTACAACCTCATCATCAACATCAATCAAGGGAATGAAATCATCATCCAAAAAGCAATCTATGAGGGAAGAAAAGAGCTGAGTGTAGGAGATATTGAAGAGCTTACAGCCAATAGAGAAAAAGATTTTCTAGGCTGGATGTGGGGCTTTAATGATGGAAAACTCCACCTTAATGAGCTTGAATACGATTCGCTAAGAATCCAAGATGCCTATATGCGAAAAGGATTTTTGGATGCTCAAATCTCCTCTCCATTTTTGAGTGTAAATTTCAACGACTATAACGCAACTCTTTTTTACAAAATTACCGAGGGTGTGCGATACAAAGTTTCAGGTATCAAAATCGTTCTTGAAACTCCTGTGATTGAAGAGGAAGTTCTCTATGAGGGGCTTAAACTCAAAAAGGGAGAGTATTTTGATGTCCAAAATCTAAGAGCAGATATGGATAGCATCAAAACCAAAGTCGCAGATATTGGCTATCCCTTTGCCAATGTCAATCCGGATTTGGACAAAAAAGATGGTGAAGTTGAAGTAATTTATTATGTCAGTGCAGGAAAAAAAGTCTATATCAATGATGTTATCATCTCAGGAAATACAAGAACAAGCGATCGTATCATTCGCCGTGAAATTCTTCTTGCCCCTGGAGATCTCTACAATCTCACCTTGCTTAGACAATCTGAAAATGCCCTAAGACGACTTGGATTTTTTGAATCTGTCAAGATTGACACACGCAGAATCAGCGATGATTCTATGGATTTGCTTGTTTCTGTTGTTGAAACTCGAACTGGCGAACTTATGTTTGGTTTGGGGTATGGAAGCTATGATGGTATCACGGTCAATGCCTCAGTAAGGGAGAGAAATCTCTTTGGAACAGGAAATAGTGCTCAAATCTATATGGACATCTCAAAAAAGCGACAACTCTATAATATCGGTCTTACCAATCCTAGGATCTTTGATAGTCGATACAGTGCTTCATTTGAAATTTTTAGAAGCTCATATTCGGATTGGAACTATACTGAAACCAATACAGGATTTACCATAGGTGTAGGAAGGTTGCTAACCAACAATCTACGCTTCAATCTCTCATACAACCTCAGTCGAGCTCAAATCAACGACTTTGGAAGCAGTAGCGAAGAGAGCTTCTACTCCATCCTCTATCATGGAAATTTTGAGCCTTGGAAAAGCTCGATTACTCCAAGCCTTAGTTTTGACAATACCGATGACTACTACTTCCCCAAAAACGGAATCATCGCTTCAATGTATCTTGAGTATGCTGGTATTGGAGGGGATGAAAACTATACAAAACTCTATGGAAAAGTTGCTTTCTATCATCATCTTAAAAAATGGCTAGGACTAGATCTAATCGGACGATACAAAGCTCAAGCTGGATATGTATTTGATGAAGGTTTTACCCCAACAACAAACTTCTTCTCTATGGGAGGGATTAGCACTGTAAGAGGGTATCAAAGCGGATCACTCTCCCCTGCTCCTATTGGTGCAGATGGACTTTATGTAGGTGGAAACTATATGTTTACCAACTCTATCGAGCTAAGTTATGGACTTTTTGAATCCTTGCAAATGAGGATTTCAGCATTTTATGATTTTGGTTTGATTGGAAATCACAAACGAACACTGGGATGGAATGGGCAATACTTTTCTTTGAGCAATGAGCCTATTATGCGACAATCTGCTGGACTTGCGATTGAGTGGGTTTCTCCAATTGGACCTATTGTGCTAGTCTTCCCGTGGGCAATTGATCCTAAACCAGGAGATAAAACTTCAAATTTTGAATTTACAATGGGAACGAGATTTTAATGAAACGCTATACACAAGAAGAGATTTTAAAAATTTTATCTGACACTCCGCTTAAAACCCTAGGAAGAATGGCAAATGAAGTCAAGCAAAAACTTCATCCTCAAAATATCACAACCTTTGTCGTAGATAGAAATATCAACTACACCAATATTTGCTGGGTGGATTGTAAGTTTTGTGCATTTAAAAGACGGATTGATGAAAATGGGATTTATATCTTAAGCTTTGAGGAGATTGATCAAAAAATCGATGAGCTTTTGGCAATTGGAGGCACACAGATTCTCTTCCAAGGAGGAGTGCATCCAAAGCTAAAGATTGAATGGTATGAAGACTTGGTTTCTCACATCCACAAAAAATATCCCACCATCACAATCCATGGTTTCTCAGCCATTGAAATTAACTACATTGCCAAAATCTCAAAACTCCCTATTTCTGAAGTTTTACTCAGACTTCAAAGTGCAGGACTTAGCTCAATCCCAGGAGCTGGGGCAGAAATCCTAAGCGATCGCATTAGAGATATCATCGCTCCCAAAAAACTCTCGGTAGCAGAATGGCTAGAAGTGCATAGAGAAGCTCATAAGATTGGGATGAAAACCACAGCAACTATGATGTTTGGAAGCGTAGAGAATGATGAGGATATTATTGAGCATCTAAACCATATTAGAGAGCTTCAAGATGAGTTTGGTGGATTTAGGGCTTTTATTCTTTGGAGTTTTCAACCTTCTCACACTCCACTAAAAGAGCAATTCCCCCACCTCTTCTCTGCAAGCTCCAATCGCTATTTACGCCTACTTGCAACCTCAAGACTCTATCTTGATAATTTTAAAAACATCCAAAGCTCGTGGGTAACGCAAGGAAGCCATATTGGACAACTTGCCCTGCTTTTTGGAGCCAACGATCTAGGAAGCACAATGATGGAAGAAAATGTTGTTTCTTCAGCTGGAGTAAGCAACTCTATGAATATTTCTGAGATGATTACACTGATTAAGGATTTGGGACTCATTCCTGCAAAACGCGACACGGCTTATAACATCATAGAGGAGTATGTATGAGAAAACTATTTTATTCACTTTGTCTTTTAGGAGGAATTATGTTTGGTGCAAGTGTTAAAAACATATCAATCTCTGGAGTAGAAGTTCCTGTCATTTATGAACAAAGCTCAATCATCCCCACAGGGACTATACAGCTTATTTTTGCCAATTCTGGAAGTGTGTATTGTGAAGAATCTCCAGGGATTTCTTATCTCACCTCTTCTCTTTTAAATGAGGGGACAAAAGAGCTTGGTGGTGTAGAGTTTGCAAGAATGCTAGAAGAAAAAGCTATTACACTTTATGCCTCTAGTTCTCAAGAATTTTTAGAATTTACACTCTCTTTCCTTAAGGAAGAAGAAGACAATTCACTCAAATTTCTCTCAATGCTTCTTGATTCTCCCAATCTCACGCCAAATGCACTTACAAAAGTCAAAGACAAAACTCTAGCCTCACTTCTTGCAAAAGAAAGCGATTTTGACTATCTAGCAAGCAGTGGCCTCTCTCAACTCCTCTTCAAAAACACGCCATTACAATATCCTGCAAGAGGCACTATCCCCTCCATTCAAAGCATCACTTTAGATCAAGTTGGTGCATTTTTGAAAAAATCTCTTACTCTCTCACATCTTTATATTGTTATTGGTGGAGATTTGGATATCAACTCAAGTCTTAACAAACTCACACAAATCCTCCAAAAACTTCCTGCAGGAGAGGGGAAAAATTTTGAAAGCTTCAAAGCCAATGCCACACCTCAAACAAAAACTCAATACAAACAAACCGAACAAGCCTATATTTACTTTGGCTCTCCATTTGTCCTCAAAGACTACAAAGATGAAGCACACAAGGCAAAAGTAATGAGCTTTATTCTAGGGGCAAGTGGTTTTGGATCAAGAATGATGGAAGAAATTCGTGTCAAAAAAGGACTTGCATACTCTGCTTATATGAAAATCAATCTCTCAAAACTCGTAAATTATGCAAGCGGATACTTGCAAACTAAAATCTCCAACCAAAATCAAAGCATCGAGCTTGTCAAAGAAGTCGTTTCTGAGTTTATTGAAAATGGTGCTACGCAAGAAGAACTTGAGAGTGCGAAGAAATTTTTGCTAGGTAGCGAGCCTCTTAGGAGCGAAACTCTTAGTCAACGACTTAGCACTGCTTTTGCCTGCTATTATCGTGGATTAAATCTAGAATATAACAAAGAAGAACTTGCAAAAATCAACGATCTCACGCTTGATGAACTCAATGCCTTTATTAAGGCTCACAAAGAAATTTTAAATCTGAGCTTTAGTATCGTAACCCAATAACTATCCAAAACTCCCAATTTTAAATGTTGGGGATTTTGGTGTCTTTTTTGATAAAATTTCAAACTCAAAATCTAGTAAGAATGGATGGCAAATATGAATCTCTCAAGTATCGTTCAAGTAACAAATCTTCACAAGAATAATGAGCTTCAGCTTCTGTGCTTTTACCTTGAAAAAGAAGGTGATATTTATGCGGTCAATGTTTTTAAAGTGCGTGAAATCATCAAGTACAAAGGGTTGATTACAAAAGTTACTTATGAAAAAAACTCATTGATTGAGGGCTTGATCACCATTCGTGGTCTTAATATCCCTTTGATTGATATGAGAAAGTGGTTTTACTTCAATAGCAATGATCCTCAAAAAGATCTTGAGCCTTATGGTGTTCGCCCCAATGATGGCGAAGAGATTATTATGATTTGTGAATTTTCTCGCTGGACTGTTGGAGTAAGAATCTATCAAGCAGATCGAATCTTAAATAAAAAATGGGAAGAGATTGAGCATGAGATTGACTTTAGCTCAGATCTTAGAAATGGAAAATTTGTCAGCAGAACTCAGTATTTTGATGAGCGATTGGTGCAAATTGTAGATATTGAAAAAATGCTGATTGATGTTTTCCCATGGATTGAATCAGAAAAACAAAAAGAGCTTGAATCTCTTGGAAGACTCAATATCAAAAAAACCGTTCTTCTTGCTGATGATAGCCCCATTGTTATCAAAACAATGCAAAACATCCTTGATAGACTTCATGTCAAACATCATAGCTTCTACAATGGAAAGGCACTCCTAGATTATCTTAGAGCCCCAACAACCAATCTTGATGATATTGGTTTGGTTATTACTGACCTTGAAATGCCAGAGGTTAGTGGATTTGAGGTGATCAAACAAGTCAAAGCTGATCCTCTCACAGCCTCCATCCCTGTTGTTGTCAATTCCTCAATGAGTGGAAGTAGCAATGAAGATATGGCAATGAGCTTGGATGCTAATGGATTTGTTTCAAAATCCAATCCAAAAGAAATTGAAGAGATTGTTAGACATTTCTTAGAGGAAAAATAAGTGAAAAAACTCTTTGCGATCTTTCTGCTACTTTTTGGACTCAACGCTTTTTGTGTAGAAGAAAAAGAAAAGAAGAAGAGCCAATGACTCATGCTCAAGAGCTATGGGGAAGAAAATTTCAAGCAAGTTTAGCCTACACTTACTTTAGCATTGGGCATCAAGGTGTAGATGTAGGTTGTGGGGTGTGGGATTGGACTCCACTTGAGTGGCTAAGCATTTTGCCAAAGATTGGATATGGTGCAAAAGTGCTAGAACAAAATTTTGATGGAAACAAAGCCTATCATCTCTCTTGGGAGCCTACAATGGGCTTGGATCTTACCTTTAGTATCAATAGCTTTGTCAAAATCTTTGCTTCTTATACTTGGGCAATGTATAAAGATTTTAGCGATGAAGTCAATCAACTTCACGGCGGAAGTGTAGGACTACGCATTGCTTACTAATATCCCTTCTCCTTGCTATGTATTAGAAGAGCAAAAACTCTTGCACAATCTTAAGATCTTAGATTCTGTGCAAAAACAAAGTGGGGCAAAAATTCTTGTCGCACTTAAGGGGTTTGCTTTTTGGAGAAGTTTTGAGCTCCTCAAGCCCTATCTTTATGGAAGCACGGCAAGTGGATTGTATGAAGCTAAATTGGGTAGTGAAACTCTAGGTGGAAGAGAAGAAGGCAAGGAGGTATGTGTCTTTTCTCCAGCTTATAAAGAAGAGGAGATGAGAGAGCTAGTCAAAATCGCAACACATATCATCTTCAACTCCTTTGCCCAATGGCAACGCCATAAACATATCATCGATGAGGCAAATCTTGCACTCCAAAAGCAAGGCAAACCCCTCATAGAAGTGGGATTAAGGTTGAATCCACTTTATAGTGAAGTAACCCCTCTAATCTATAACCCCTGCTCTCCAAAATCTCGCCTTGGAATTACCCCTAGTGAATTTGAAAAAGGTGTGAGAGAGTATGGGCTTGAGGGCATTAGTGGGCTTCATTTTCATACCCACTGTGAACAAGATAGCGATGTGTTAGAGCGAACACTCAAACATATTAAAACTCATTTTGAATCTTATCTTTCTGCGATGAAGTGGATCAATCTTGGCGGGGGTCATCACATCACTAGAGAGAATTACAATCTCTCGCTCCTCATCTCGCTTCTTAAGGATTTTAGAAAAACTTATGATGTAGAAGTGTTTTTAGAGCCAGGAGAAGCTGTGGGGTGGCAATGTGGATTTTTGCTCTCAGAAGTTGTAGATATTGTCCAAAATGAGGGAAATGTAGCTATCCTAGATGTTTCAGCCTCAGCTCATATGCCTGATTGCCTAGAGATGCCCTATCGCCCAAAAGTTAGCAAGCTTAGCAATGGAATCTTAGAAGAAGATTGCGGAGAGAATATCGCCCCATACACTTATAGACTTGGTGGAAATACTTGCCTCTCAGGAGATGTTATTGGGGATTATAGCTTTCACACCCCTTTGAGTGTGGGAGATAAAATCCTCTTTGATGATATGATTCACTACACAATCGTAAAAAATACAACTTTCAATGGTGTTCCTCTCCCCTCACTTGGCGTGATCAAACAAAATGGAGAATTTGAGCTTCTCAAAAAGTTTGATTACTCTCACTACAAGGAACGCAATGGCTAAGATTGTTTTTGACAATCTCTTGATGTTAGCACCCCTTGCAGGTTTTACCGATCTGCCTTTTAGAAGTGTAGTCAAAAAGTTTGGTGTAGATGTTACAGTCAGTGAGATGATCAGCTCTCACGCCCTTGTATATCAGAGTAAAAAAACCCTAAAAATGCTTGAGAAATCCCCACTTGAAACTCCCTACTCTATCCAGCTCTCCGGCTCAAAACCTGAAGTGCTAAAAGATGCAGTGCAGATACTCAACGATATAGAAGGGATAGATATTATTGATTTTAATTGCGGTTGTCCTGCTCCAAAAGTCTCTCATCACGGCAATGGAAGTGGGCTTCTAAAAGATCTTGCTCTTATGGTAAAGTGCCTACAAACTATCAAGTCCACTTCAAACAAGACTTATACAAGTGTGAAAGTCAGACTTGGTTTTGATAGTAAAATCCCACTTGAGATCGCAAATGCAATCAATGATAGTGGGGTGGATTTCTGCGTAGTGCATGGACGAACCAAAACCGATGGATACAAAAAAGAGCGAATCGATTATGAAAGCATTAGAGCCATGAAAGAAATCATCAAAATCCCGCTCATTGCCAATGGAGAGATTGATTCTCCTAAAAAAGCAAAAGAAGTGCTGGAGCTCACAGGAGCAAATGGTGTGATGATCGGCAGAGCAGCACTCAATGCTCCTTGGATTTTTTGGCAAATCAAAAACAACACTGATGAAATCCCTGCAATGCTAAAAAAAGAGCTAGTCTTAGAGCATTTTGATTTGATGAATGAGTTTTATGGAGATTTTGGATGTGTGATGTTTAGAAAAAATCTACACGCTTATGCCAAAGGACATCAAGGCGCAAGTGAGTATCGCAATGAGGTCAATAATATGAGAGATCCCAAAGTGATGAGAGAGAGTATCATTAAATTTTTTGACTCTTCTGCCCTATCCCCACTCCCCTCAATCGTGCATCTCAACAAAAAGAGTATTTAACCCCCCCC
>DXDJ01000070.1 GCA_019115525.1 Candidatus Helicobacter avistercoris
TTTTGTTTTTATTTTTTTATACATAAAGCCTCCGACATATTAAGATGTTATCTTCCAAACATTCTGATCCCAGCAGAATTGGAATTGCTGATTCTGTAGTTTTGACATGCTGTTTCAAATCCATTTTGGCACGCATAGGCAAAGAGTTCCATTGCACGCAATTTATCTTGTAAAACTCCTCGTCCATTATCATAGAGGACACCCATATTATTACAAGCACTCATCACTCCTCCTTGACAAGCCATATCAAAGTATTTTGCAGCATTAAAATAATTCACTGGTGCTCCAGCATCTCCAGTAGCATAAAGATAGCCAAGATTTGCACAACCCACCATATCACCTTGAGAACAAGCAATATAGTTCATATCAATAGCCCCAAGTCTATCCTTGTCAATCCCATAGACATTGTAAGTATTGCTCATAAGTCCTAAGTTATAACATCCTAGCTCACTTCCTAGGTTGCAAGATTTGTTATAGGAGTTGAGGGCTTGATAGTAGTTTTTGGGCGTTCCTACACCATTGGCATACATCCATCCAGCATTATTGCACCCTGTGCTATCGCCTCCCTCACAGCCTACAAGAAAATATTGCAGAGCTTTTTCTTTATCAATTTGCACCCCCATTCCTTCATCATAAGCAATAGCAAGATTGGTGCAAGCCACCCCATCTCCTCCTGCACATGCTTCAAAGAAGTAAGCTACGGCTTTTTCTTGATTATTGATTGTGCCTTGACCATACATATACATAAGTCCTGAGCCAAAGCATCCAGCAGGATTTCCTTCATTGCAAGATTGCTTGAAGAGTTGCAAAGCTTGCTTCATTTTTCCTTTCTTCGCCAGATCAATTGCAGCATTGAGTGTTGGCTGAGCTTGGAATTTTTCAAGCTTGAAATTATCTGCATAAGTAGGAGCAATGTCTTTGGTTACCTTTGGAGCTTGTGCATTGGGAGGAAAAGAAATATTAGGATCTCTTTGCCCTTTTTTTAGAGGTTGAGGTTGCTGAGCTGGTGGTGTGGTTTGTGCAACTTGAGGTATCTGATCTTGAGGTGTTTGCACACTTTGAGGTTGTGGGGTATTTGTTTGTGGTGTTTGAGGTGTAGCTTGAGCAAGATCGCCCTCAGCCCCAAATATTCTCATACCAAAAAAAATAATCCCTAATAATGCAATCCTTAGCATTTCTAAACTCCTGTTTTTAAAACTTTTTAGCCTGATAAGCAAGAGTTGTTCCTTTTAGTGTAAATCACTATTGAGTTTGATCTCTCGATTGCTTCTAAAAGCGATCATTTTGCCACTTTGAGAATCTGCTCTAAAGTGGATTCCATTTTTCCCTGAAAGTTCTCTTCCTTTGTAGAGATTGTTTTCTTTGAGTTCAAAGCTAGGGTTGATGGCTTTGATTTTTTGAGCCTCTTCTTGAGTGATATAAAAGATCGTCCCAGCCAAAACCGCAATCCCACCATCGACAATGCATCCATCCCCAAGGCTAATTCCTGTGGCACTATTCACACCCAAAAGGCAGTTTTTGCCAATGCTGATAGGATCGCTATTTCCCCCACTTAGCACTCCTAAAATACTTGCACCCCCTCCGACATCTGTGCCTTCTCCAATGATAACTGAGCTACTGATACGCCCCTCATTCATACACGCCCCCATTGCTCCTGCGTTGAAATTCACATAAGAAGCCCCAGGCATTTGTGTGTATCCTCCACTTCCAAGATAGGCTCCAAAGCGAGTTTTTGCACTATCAAGCAATCGGATATTGTCATATTGAGGAATGACTTGCATCAAATAGCGAGGGAATTTATCTACAAAATCAATGCTAGGATACTCTCCTCTCATCTTAAGCTCAATCTCCTTTTCTCTTAGATAGCTTAGCTCATAGGGCTTGTTCCCGCTCCAAGCGACATTTTCTAGCAAACCAAAAATCCCATCAAGCACCAAGCTTCTTAGAGGTGCTTTGCCTAGAGAAAGTGCCAAAAGCTTCATATAAGCACTCTCTACACTCTCGCACTTGCTATCTGTATAAATCACGCAGAAGCGGTATCGAGGTTTTCCTCCACGAGTATAAAGTTCTCCTCTGTCATAAGCTCTTTTGAGTTCTAAGAGGACTTTGATATTTGGATGAGCTGAATGATCGCAGAGAGTTTCTGCCATATAAGGAGTGAAAAGCTCTAGGGCTTTGGCGATAAAATTTTCATTGATTCCATAAGTTGCTTCGCTTTGGCTTTGGGTGAGGGGAATGGCATTTTCTGAGGCTTTGAGAAAAACTGCAAAACTTCCAAAATTCTCCCCCCAATTGAGGATTGGATAAGTTGCACACAAAGTTTTTCCACTCTTTTTGCCAATCTCAACACGACAAATCCCAAATCCTAGTGGAACGCGATAAGTGCTAGAGCTTTGAAAATCTTGCACAAAGTTTTTAAAATCAAGTTTAGTCATTGCAAACTCCTTAAAAGTGATTATCTTAGGAGAAATTATAATACGGATTTAAAAAGGAGTAAAAAATGAAATGCCCAATTTGTGAAAATACAGATTTGCTGATGAGCGAGAGATGTGGAGTGGAGATTGATTATTGTCCTAAGTGCCGTGGTGTTTGGCTAGATAGAGGAGAGCTTGATAAGATTATTTCAGCCTCAAGTCAAATATCCACTCCTCAACAAGCATCTCAAAGCCATATCTATGATCGAGGATATAGTCAAAGTTATTCTCAAAGCTATCATAAGCCTAAGAAAAAAGAATCATTTTTGAGTGAATTATTTGATTTTTGATTCCCCAGAAAAAAGGGAGAGAGGGATTAGGATTGGGGTTTTCCAAGTGTGGAGAGAAATTCTTCAAGATTGAATTTTTTACGATGAGATTCTGTGAAGATGTGGATCATCACTTCTCCTAAGTCAGCGATGATCCAATCCTCACTTTCTTCTTCTGTGCCAAAAAATTCTACACCCTGAGCTTTAAGTTTGGTTTTTAATGTATCAAGCAAGGCAAAAGAGTGTTTCCCTACAAGTGCAGTAGCAATCACTACAAAGTCTGTGATATAGTCCTTTCCTCTTAAGTCGATCACTTCAATATTTTCAGCCTTCTTCTCATCTAAAAGTTTAGTAATGGTTGTGATAAGCTGTTGAATTTCCACGTATTTTCCTTAGTTTTAAGATTGTGAAGAATTTTATCTTAAGCCTTGCAAAAATTTAGGCAAAAATTCCTTTTGATTGCCTTTTCTGATTTCAGTAGAAGATGTGGGGATATTGAGGGTGAGAATCTTGTAGGGGAAATTATGTGCAAGATCATAGCCAGAGCGAGTGAGAAAAACAAATTCTACAAGAGAGTTTAAAGTCTCAAATCCATCCCAAGTATGCAAATGCGAAGCATTATCTGCCCCAAGAAGAAAGTAAAGCTTTTTGATGTTGTAGCGTTTTTTGAGATAGAGAATTGTTTTGATAGTGGGGGTAGGCTTGTTTTGGTGGATTTCAAAGAGATTGAGTGAGACTTTTTTGTTTTTGATGTTTTGTTTGAGGGCAAGCTTGAGCCATTTTACTCTTTGAAATGGAGAGAAAGTTGTGTGAGTTTTGAAAGGGTTGATAAAAGCTGGAGTGATAAAAAGTGCAGATGGATTTAGAACTTTTAGGGCAAGTTTGATGGCTTGTATATGTCCTAGATGAATAGGGTCAAAGCTCCCACCATAGATAAGTAGTGAATAAATCTTAGGGCGAGATTTTTTATGGACTTTTTTCATTTTTCCTCACAGAATATCAGTGTGTTTTTATTTTGACAAAAAAGCTCAAAACTCCATCATTGAGTTTTGAGCATTGTGGTAAAATTCAGAATTTTACATCAAAATATCAAAGGGGTTTTTATGTCGGCTTTGGAAAAACTAATTGGGAAAATTGATGCACTTTGTCAGAAAATCGAAGATCAAAAACAAACAATCAAAGAACTTGAAATGCAAAATGAGATCTTGCAAGAGAGTTTGACAAAGAAAGAGGTCGAACTCTCAGATTTACTTGCACGCCAAAGCAGTGAAGATTCTAAGCTTGAAGCACTTTTTAGTCGTGTTGAGGGAGCATTGGAGCGATAAATAATGGAAGAAACAATCAAAGCTACAATCAAAAGCAAAGATGGGACAAGGGTTTTTGCTCTTCCTGCAAAAGTTGTTTCTCAAAAAACACAAGGGATCTTAAGACGCTTTTTTGAAAGCAAAGAATATGTAACGATTGAAGATACACTCTCTTTTCTGATGACCTCTATTGAATCAGAAAGCAAAATGAGTGAAAAAAATCTTCAACTTCAAGAAGAAATCAAAAAGCAACAAAGTCAAATCGAGGAGCTTTGTGTCAAGCTTGAAAATCTCTAATTACTATCAGGTTGCACTTCTTGATAGTAATTCCCCAATACTGACTTACTCTTCCCATAGTCCGCTAAAAATTGGAGAGATTGCTGAATGCACTTTGGTAGGAAAAAAACACAAAGCTGTTGTTATTGAGGAAGTGAAAAAACCAGAGTTTGAATGCAAACCCCTGCGAGCCATAGGCGAATCTTTTTCTGAAAATCAAATCAAACTTGCATGCTTTATTGCCCAATATTACTGCACCTCACTGGGAAAGAGTTTTGCACTCTTTGTTCCAAAATCTTTGAGTGCTTTTTTGGATACTCCTCCAGATCTAAAGCCCTCCATCCCTTTATCTGCGATTCAAAGTAAAGTATTTTGTCAAATCAAATCTCAGAGTTTTTCTCTGCTTTTTGGACAAACAGGAAGTGGCAAGAGTGAGGTGTATATTCACTTATTTTTAGAAAAAATCTCCCAAGGCAAGCAATGTCTTTTTTTGATGCCTGAGATTGCTCTTACTCCGCAAATGCAAAAACGCTTAGAAGTGGTGTTTGGATCTTATATGGGAGTATGGCATTCCAAAATGGGAGCGAAGAAAAAAAAGGTTTTGGAGGGATTGCAAAAAGGAGAGATTTGGCTAATTATTGGCACAAGAAGCGCGTTATTCCTACCTTTTTCCAATTTGGGATTGATTGTTGTGGATGAAGAGCATGATAATTCATATAAGTCTCAACACTCTGTGAAATACAATGCTAGGGATTTGGCAATATATATGGGAAAGAGTCTTGCTATCCCCATTCTTCTTGGTTCTGCAACCCCAAGTCCTACAAGTTATTTTTTGGCAAAAAAACAAAATGCTATCTACACACTACCTAAGCATTTTGATTCTAAGAATGCATTGATTTTGCTAGATGAACCATCGGAGTTGAGTGAGAGTATTTTCTCTCATATCCATACAACGCTCAAAAAAGGTAAGCAAGTTATTGTTTTTTTGCCTACTAGAGCTAACTTTAAATCTGTTATTTGTGAGAGTTGTGGATATGGAATAGAATGTCCATTTTGCAGTGTTGCAATGAGCTTGCATCTAAAAGAAAAGAGAATGCAATGTCATTATTGTGGCTATGCTCAAGAGATTGTGCAAATTTGTCCAAAATGTGGAGGAACTTCACTTTTTTCTAAACGCATAGGGACTGCTCAAGTGGCAGATGAATTGAGGAGGAGATTTTTAGAATACAAAATTGAAATTTTTGATCGAGATCACATCAAAACTCAAAAGGAGCTTGAGAAAACTCTAGGAAAATTTCAAAAAGGGGAGATTGATATTTTAGTGGGCACACAAATGCTTAGTAAAGGACACGACTATCACAATGTAGCCTTGGTTGTGATAATGGGATTGGATTATGTTTTGAGGAGCGGGGATTATCGAGCAAGAGAGAGGGCACAGTCGCTTTTTTTCCAAATTAAGGGGAGGGGAGGAAGAAAATATGATGGAAATGTGATTTTGCAAAGTCTCAATCTCGATTTTTTCTCTTATGAAAAGTATGAAGATTTTTTGGAAGATGAATTAAAATTTCGAGAAGAGTTATATCCCCCCTTTGTGCGACTTGCCACTCTTACTTTTTCTCACAAGGATGAGAGAAGGGCGGAGATGAATATGCAAAAAGTTATGCAAAAAGCATTAAACAATCCTTATGGAGTAAGTGTTGTTGGGGGAGGAAGTGCAGGTGTGGCAAAAATAAAAACACAATATCGCTATATGATTTTACTTAAGTGTAAAAGTGCAAGTGCATTGCTTAAGTGCGTGAGGGAATTGAGCTCTTATGAGAAATGTGAGATTGATATAGATCCTCTCAATATTGTGTAAAATTACAAGAAAAACGGAGTTTTTGATGAAAATTGCTCTTGAGTGCAAATCTCTTTTGTTGCAAGATACTTTGCGTTTTTATCTTTCAGAATATTTGTGTGATGTGATGGAATGCGATTTTGTGATTAGTGATTATCTAGATAGGGGGGCTAAGCCTGTGTATAGACTAGGTTTGGAGAATAAGACTTTGCCTTTTATTCCCGAAAAGCTTATTGGAGATTTGGAAGTTTTTTATCAAATGCAAAAGCAAAATACTATTAAATATGAGCGAAGTGATGATGAGCTAAGAGAGGAGATTCAGGCTTTGCTTATGGAATTTAGCGATAGATTTTTGCAGGTGATTAAGAAATACAAATGAATACTTTAAAAGTCATTGGTGGCAAATATCGAGGAATGAAGCTTGAGATGACACACTCTAGCACCACTCGCCCTACAAAAGCAATTCTTAAAGAATCTCTGTTTAATGTTTTGCAAAATGACATTGCAGGCATGATTTTTATAGAAGGATTTGGTGGAAGCGGTTCAGTGGGGATTGAGGCTTTAAGTAGAGGGGCAAAAGAAGCCATTTTTGTTGAGCGAGATAAACAAGCAGTTGAGATTCTAAGAAAAAATCTTGCACGCCTTGAGGGCGAGAGTTCAAAAGTTTTGCATGCGGATAGTTTTGAAGTATTGCCTTTGGTGATTGAGGGAGTAAGGAGTGAGGGGATTTTGTATCTTGATCCTCCATTTTGTATTAGGGAGGATATGCAAGATATTTATCTAAGATGTTTTGCTTTAGTTGAAGCAATCAAAAATTCTTGTCTAAAACTTGTGATTTTTGAGCATCTCAGTGAATATGAAATGCCAAAAACCTTGGGGAATTTCTGTATAATCAAAGCCAAAAAATTTGGAAAAAGCACATTGAGCTATTATGTAAAGGAAGTTTAAAATGGCAGAAGAAGAAGTAAAGGAAGAAAA
>DXDJ01000071.1 GCA_019115525.1 Candidatus Helicobacter avistercoris
ACAAACATCGCTCTTAATGCCAATCACACCCTCTTTTTGCTCCAACCCTCACTTTCGCGTTTTCAAGATTTAAGAGATGGGAACAAACAACACGGAATCTGGGGAAAAACTCTTACAGGCAGTGGACAAGAAGATTTTCATGGTCTTGCAAATATTCTTTATTTCTCTGCTCAAGGGGGCTATGATTTTCTTTTTTGCTCTTCTTCATCGTGCAATCTTATTGGAGTTTATGCAAACTATATTAGAGGTGTGAGTAACCAAAAAACCCCTAGTTTTGGAAGTTTTCAGGCTCAAGAGATTATCAGCAATGGTGCAGAGATTGGGATATATCACAGCTATACGACAGAGAGCGGAGTTTTTTGGGATAGTGTTTTTAGAGGAGGAATCTTATTAAGTCAGATTGATCTCTCTTATGATCCCTACCCTCACACACTCAAAAATTATTTTCTCTCCTTTTCTCAAGAAGTGGGGTATCGATGGGAGAGAGATAAGTGGCATATAGAGCCTCAAGCACTCCTATCCCTCTCCTATCTCTCCCCTCAATCTCTCACACAAACCCTGCTCTCCTCATCAACTCTATACACACTTACATCCAAACAGAAAGCATTATGGGATTTTAGAGGAAAGCTAGGAGGAAAGGTGGGATATTTTTTTGGCGATATGGATGAAGGAGTGGAGATCAGTGCTGGGGGATTTTATGTCTTTGATGTTTTTAGTGGAGGAGAGATCGAGCTAAGAAGCCAAAATGCAATGCAAATCCTCTCTCCCTACTCTCATAATCATCAAGCTCTTCTCTCAATTTCCCTGCAAGTATTCTTAGCAAACAAGCCCCACCTCCACTTTGAGTTTCAAAGAAGTTTTGGAGGTAATCTAGTGCAAGAATACACTCTTAGCTTTGGTATGCGATTTTCTTTTGGGCATTCTCCTACTTTAGCTCAGCCCAATTCTGACCCAAAGCCACTCCGCACTCAAGCGGAACTCTTAGAGTATAAATCTCATTCATAATCTTAACTATCTCATTTGCTTTTTGCTCTGCCCCCTCTCTTGGAAGTTCAAAAATCAATTCATCATGCACTTGGATAAGCATCTTAATAGGTGTGTTCTCTATAAAGCTATGAATCTTATTCATTGCAAGCTTAATCAAATCTGCAGCACTTCCCTGGAAAATACTATTGATCCCCTCTCGACGATAGTTGGATTTTTGAAATTCTGTTGCTGATGAAAAATCAAAATAGCGACGATGTCCTAGAAGTGTTTGGGCATAGCCAACACTCTCAATACTCTCCTCTTGGGATTTCAAAAAGTTTTTGACCGTAGGAAAATTTTCAAAATAACTTGCAATATAAGCCTTGGCTTCTTTTAGGGGGATTTTGAGTGTTTCAGAGAGTTTTTTTGCTCCCATTCCATAAATCAAACCAAAATTAATACTCTTTGCCACATCCCTTCTCTGTGTGCTTCCAAAAATCTTGAGTGAAGTTTCAGAATGAATATCTTTCCCCTCTGCAAAAGCTTCAATCAAACTTGGATCTTCAGAAAAATGTGCCAAAAGTCTTAGCTCAATCTGAGAATAATCCACACTTAAGAGCACATTCCCTTCTCTAGCAATAAATCCTTGTCGGATTTGCTTACCTGCTTCAGTTCGCACAGGAATGTTTTGAAGATTTGGGGATTTGGAGCTTAATCTCCCAGTGGCTGTTCCAGTTTGAAGAAAAGAGGTAAAAACTCTATCTTCTTGCTTAGCAAGTTTGAGCAAGGGATCAATATAAGTATTTCTTAGTTTATTGGCTTCTCTATATCTTAAGATAGGAGTGATGATAGGGTGAGAATCTACAAGTTTCTCTAGCACACTCTCTTCTGTGCTATATCCACCCTTGACTTGCTTACTTCCTTGCAATCCCAATCTCTCAAAAAGTATCGTAGAGAGTTGAGCTGGGGAATTGAGATTGAAAGTTTCTTGTGCATAAGAAAAGATCTGAGCAGAATATTCTGCAATATTTTTTGTTGCAATCACTCTTAGAGATTCAAAAAACTCAATATCAATCTTAATCCCCTCTGCCTCCATTTCTGCTAGAGTCTTAATCATTGGAAATTCAAGCGAATGAGCCAAATCAAGTAAATGTTGAAGATTTTGGGCAACAAACTCCTCTCTTAATCGCTCATACAAACAATAAGTTGCCACAGCGTCTTCACAAGCATATCGAGTTGCCTCCTCCAAAGTTACTTGTGAAAAATTTTCACCCTTTTTGACCACCTGTTCAAATGCAAGCATTTTATAATCAAACCATTTGATCATCTGTCTATCTAGCCCCACAGCAAAACCACTATCATACAACCAAGCCAAAATCATAGAATCTTGCATTTCTTTTTGGGGGGTTAGAGAGAAATTGTGTTTTGCAACCAAATAATCAAATTTGAGGTTATGTCCAATAATGGGGTGTTTAAATATTTCACTTAAGAGGATTTTTGCCTCCTCATACCCTATCTGCTCCTCCACTCCCAAATAATTATGAGCCAAAGGCACATAATATCCCTTCCTCTTATCAATACAAAAGCTAAACCCCACCATATTGGCTTGATAAATCTCAAGACTATCTGTCTCGCAGTCAAAAGCAATAGGAGTATCTAGCGATACAGAAGCAAGGATCTGCTGAGCCTTTGCAAAATCGTTTAAAAGTTCGTATTCATACTCAAAGCTCTTTTGGATGATTTGCTCTCTTTTTGATCCAACATCCTTGCGAGGATCACGCTTTGTAGCTAGGTTGAGCTTTTTTACTCTTAGAAGAAGCCGATCAAAATCATAAGCCTCAAGCTCTTCTTCAATCTTAAGCAAAGGATTTTCTCTAGGAAAAGGTATTGGAGAAAAAGAGGGAATCAAATCATCATAAAGCTTGACTAATTTTTGACTGAGATAGGCACTTTCTTTTCCTTCCTGCAAAAGCCGTATCATCTTAGAGGGGATTCCATTTTTTGCCCAATTTGCTTCATCTGCATACAGTGCATCAAGATTGTGATAGTGATTGATAACTTTTTGAGCCGTCTTGATCCCAACCCCCTTTACTCCAACTACATTATCACTACTATCTCCAATCAAACTCTGAAAGGCTACAAAATCCTCAGGCATTACTCCCCACCTCTCTAGGCACTCTTGAGCATGTATCTCTTTTTTCTTGATTGGATCATACAAATGCACTCCATCGCCAATAAGCTGGTAGAGATCTTTGTCATGGCTTACGATTCTGACATTAAGATTTTGATTTAATGCCCACTTGCACAAGGAAGCAATCACATCATCAGCCTCATATCCATCAATACAAACATTGGGAAATCCCATCCTCTCAATCCATTTAATTGCAATAGGAAGTTGCATCAAAAGCTCTTGGGGGGTTTCTGCACGCGTCGCCTTATAATCTGGTGCAATAAGTTTTCTGCGATTTACCCCTCTCCCTTCTAGGGCAAAAACCAAATACTCACATCCACCCTCCAAATATAAATTGTGAATCAAATTTGCAAACCCCAAAAGCAATCCCGTAGGAAATCCTTTAGAATTTCTCAATGGGGGAAGTGCAAAATAACTTCTAAAAAAGAATCCAAAAGTATCAATGATTGTCATAGTTCGCATAATTATCCTTTGAGGGAGTTTAGAAATGTTATTTTATGATAAGTTGGAGAGAGATTAGATTTTTCGATAGCCAAAAGCTTCGATAAGGTGGGATTTTTTGATTTTTTCACTTCCTTCAAGATCGGCGATACTTCGTGCAACTTTTTTGATCTTTTGCACTCCTCGGAAACTTAGTCCAAACTTATCTTGCATTTTTTCAATAAGCTCAAAACACTCAGATTCTAAGATGCAGTATTGAGCAATTTCTTTTTCACTTAGTTTGCCATTGAAATTTTTCTGCCCTCTTAGTTTTTGGATTTTAAAAACTTCAAACACCTTCTCTTGCATTTCTCTTGAGCTCAGTCCCACACTGCCCTCTCTTTTTTCACTCATTTGCACAAACATATCTATCCTATCCCAAAAAGGCTCAGAGAGTTTATTGCGATAATGACTAATCTCTCGTTCTTGACATCTGCACTCCTTGCTTGATGAGAGGAGATTTCCACAAGGGCAAGGATTTTGTGCACCAACAAAAAGAAATGAAGTTTCATACTCAATCTTGCTATGCACCCTTGAGATGACCAAGCAATTATTCTCTAATGGCTCTCGCAAGGATTCTAAAATATCTTTTTTGAAATGAGGCAATTCATCAAAAAAGAGTATCCCTCTATGTGCTAGTGCAATCTCTCCAGCCTTTGCTTCCAAGCTTGTTGCAGAGCCTAGAATGCTTGATTTTGAGGCACTTTGATGAGGAGAGCGAAAGGGGCGGAGGGGTGAGTAGCTAATGCTTTGATTCCCCAAGGCTTGAAGCTTAACACACTCAATCATTTCTTCCAAACTCATAGGTGGGAGTATCCCTCGCATTCTTTTTGCGATCATACTTTTTCCACACCCAGGACTCCCCTCCAAAATAAAATTGTGCATTCCACAAGCAGAAATGAGAGCAACTCGCTTTGCCACATCCTGACCTAAAACCTCAGAGAAATCAAAATCAAAATCCTGTGTGTAATAATATTTTTCTCCCAAAATCTCAATACTCTCAAACTCCAATCCTTTCCTCTCAATTGGTGGCGGTGGGGATTTGAGGATTTCTAGTGCCTCTTGAAGTGATGAGGCGAAATACAAAGTAAGATTGGGGATAGGAGAGAAAATCTCCTCTCCACCTTTGGGCAAAATCACCTTCGCACCTCTTCTTTGAAGTGCGATCTCAAGCAAGAGTGGAAATATCCCCTCTTGATGCTTAAGTGTCCCATCAAGCCCTAACTCTCCAAAAGCAAACCACTCTTCTTGCAAAATCTCTTTTTGCATTGCACCTAGCAGTGCAATAGGCAAGTCAAAATGGCTTCCACTTTTGGGCAAATCTGCTGGAGAAAGATTGAGGACAAAACGCATAGGGGGTAGGGGGATTTGAGCGGATTGTAGGGCAGATTGAACCCTATGTTTGGCTTCTTGGATAGAGTGATTGGCAAGTCCGGAGATGTTAAAGCTAGGCAACCCCCTATGGAAACTCCCCTCTACTGCAACGATTTTTGCACCATTCCCATAACCAGTAGCACAAAAAATCGTATTTATCATCTCTTCCCCTTGCTCCTCTGCTCTCTTTTGAATTCTTTTTCAAACTTTTTTCTTTTCATCAAAGAAAGTCTATCGACAAAAAGCACACCATTGAGATGATCCATTTCATGCTGGATGGCTACTGCTAGATAGCCTTGAGTGTGAAGAGTCTTAGGGGATCCAAAGCGATCTTGATAGGAGATTTCTACTTCATCATATCGCAACACATCTTCATAAAAATTTGGCACAGAAAGACAGCCCTCAGTAAAATAAATTTCTCCCTCTTTTTTAGTAATCACAGGGTTGATGATCTCTAGCAAATCTTCTTTATGCTGAGTCTTATCTTCTCTTGGGATGTTGATAATCAAGATTCGTTTTGGCACATTGACTTGAATCCCTGCAAGTCCTACCCCCTCACGATCTAGCATAGTTTCATACATATTTTCAAGCAAAGCGTGCAACTCCTCATCAAAGACCTCTACTTCACTTGATTGTTGCTTCAATCTAGGATCAGGATAAGAGAGAATGGGCAGGATCACTGCTCTTCCTCTTTTTCTTCAACATTTATCTCTTGAGGATTGTCTTTGACTTGAATGTCTAGCATTCCATTAAATGCCTCATCACAAGCATTGATGCTTTGCTCTATTTCTTCTTTAAGCTGTGCATCCTTGAGAGGGAAACATATCCCTGCACAAAAATCTAGAGTGATTTGCTCATTATTTAGCACAAGATTGTTTTCTTTGGCAACACTAAGCATTTTTTTGACTCGCTCCAATGCCTTTTCACCCTCAACATACTTGCAAAGCACGACAAACTTACCATTGCCAAAATAACACAAGATTTCATCAGATCTGCTCTCTTGCGAGAGAACTCGTGCCATTGCTTTGAGCGACATTTTGATAAGATTTTTATCTTTTAGGTTTTCTAGAAACCCTTTTGTTAGGCTATAAGATACAAAAGCATAAGGGCAGTCAATCTGATCAAGCAATCTCTTTTCTTTCTCACAAAGAGATACAAAATAGCGTTTGTTATAGACATTATATTGCGTATCGTAGATGGAATTCTTGTTGATATTATCAATATTGATCACAATCTTTTCAAAAGCTTCTTTCATCTCAACAATCTGCCCTTCTAAGACAGATTGGAGATTTTCAAAATCTTGAAAACAAAGTTGAACTGCACTTTTGAAAGCCACGGGATTGTCAATCTTGGCTAGCTCTTGAGTTTTTTGACGAACAATATTCTGAGTGGTGAGAACATTTTGGTAAATACTCTTTGTAATATCCAAAATGCTCTTCACATTTTTGATCCCATCTTTTACCCCAGATTCAAAGCTAAGAAGTCGATCTTTGGCTTCAAGCACAATATCTGCTTTTTGTCCGACTATATTCTTAAACTCCTCGCTCTCATCAGTGATCATTTTCTCAAAGACAGATTCAAAACTATCAGGAAAAATAGGGATGTCTTCTTGCTCTAGGCGAGAGATGACATCTTGGGCAATTTTTGTAGTCTTAGCTGCAAAATCCTTTTCTTCTTCTTTGTTTTTGACTCCACCGCTAAAATTTACAATATCACCCATTATTCACCTACTTGATTTTTTTCCAAAACCCTATCGATTAGTCCATACTCTTGAGCTTCTTTAGCACTCATAAAAAAATCCCTCTCTGTATCTTGAGCGATTTTCTCAACACTCTGCCCTGTGTTGCTTGCAAGGATTTCATTGAGTGTGCTTTTGAGGCGTAAAATCTCTTGAGCTTGGATTTGAATATCGGTGGCCTGTCCTCTTGCACCGCCAAGAGGTTGATGGATCATAATACGGCTATTTGGCAATGAAAATCTCTTGCCCTTTGCTCCACAGCTTAGCAAAAATGCTCCCATAGAAGCTGCCTGTCCAATACAGATAGTGCAAACCTCTGGACGAACATAATTCATCGTATCATAAATGCTCATCCCACTTGTGATCACCCCACCTGGAGAGTTGATATAAAGATAGATATCCTTTTGAGGATCTTCGGCTTCTAAGAAAAGCAATTGTGCCACGATTGAGGAGGCAAGCTCATCGTGGATTTCCCCACTAAGCAAAATAATGCGATCTTTTAGAAGGCGAGAGTAGAGATCATAGCTTCTCTCTCCTCTTCCTGTTTTTTCGATCACATAAGGAATGTAGCTCATTACTTTTCTTCCTTCTTAGTAGCTGTCTTTTTTGCAGGAGCTTTCTTTGGCTTCTCTTCACCCTCTTTTGACTCTTTTGTCGCCTTAGTTGCTTTTGGCTTTGTTTCTTTATCTTCTGACTTTGAAGCAGTGTTGATCTTCTCATCTAGAAGCATTGTAAGGATTCGATCCTCTAGCATTGCCATTTTCACTGCTGGAAGAAGATTTTGCTTTTGGTAGAACTCCAAAGTTGCCTTAGGATTTTGTCCTGCCATCATTGCTTCATAATAAAGTGCTTGAATCACTTCATTATCTTGCACTTGCACTCCGTATTCTTTAGAAGCACTATCTACGATAAATGTGATTCTTACGCTCTTTCTAGCTTCTTCTTCAAGCTCTTTTCTCTTCTCTTCGATCGCCTTGCTATCATTTTGGAATTTCTCAAACTCCTCTTGAGTAAGAGTTCTTGCATAGTTATTGAGCAAAATATTCATCTCTTGCTCAACAATAAGATCAGGCAAATCAAACTTAATAGTCTCAAGGATATTCTCTACTAGCTTTGGCTTAAGCTCTTCGTTGTAGAGCTTCACTCTTGCTTCGTTTTGGAGCTGAAGTTTGATTTGATCTTTGAGAGTTTGAAGTGTTGCGTCTGCTTGATTGAGAAGTTTCTTTGCCATTTCATCATCTAGCTTGACTTCATCTTTTACTTTGATAGCGTTAAGCTTGATTTTGAATGTTGCTTCTTTTCCTGCCAAATCTTTTGCTTGATAATTCTCTGGGAAAGTTACCTTGATGTCTTTCTCTTCTCCCTTTTTCATACCAATAAGTTGAGGCTCAAAACCTGCGATGAATTGATTGCTACCAATGACTAGATCAAAACCTTCAGCTTTTCCACCTTCAAATGCCTTATCTCCAATAAACCCTTCAAAATCAATATTTGCTGTATCACCCTCAGCAAGTTTTGCAGTTGCTTTTGCCTCAACTAGTGGAGCTTGAGCTTTTGCAATCTCATCAAGTCGCTCATCAATTTCTTTTAGACTTGGCTCTTTTACCTTTGCATCAGGCACACAAGACTTGAGCTTAGAGAGATCAACTTTGGGTGCTAGAGAAATTTTGAACTCTACATCAATCTCTTCACCTTTTCTCTCAAACTTTGTAATCGCAGGATTTCCTAGCACATCCTTTTGCTCAATCTTGAGATCCTTTAATGCTTGCTGGAAGCTCTCTCTTACTGCCTCTTGCTCTACTTCTTGTTGGATTTGCTTAGCATATCTTTGCTTTACAATGCTTACAGGAGCTTTTCCTTTTCTAAATCCATGGATATTCACACTTTTTGCAAATTGTTGTGTGATGGCTTGTGATTTCTTATCTACAAGCTCTGCAGAAATTGTGCTACTTGCAATAGCATTAGCGTCATTAACGCGTTGTGTCTTTAAACTCATATTCTTCCCTTAAAATGATAGATTGAAGTATAATTTGCTAATTCTAACAAAAATAATTTTAAAACCCAAAAAATTTATTTGGTTTTTAAATCAGCAGAAAAATAATTGATGAAAAATTTTAAGGAAAGAAAATGCCCCTAAAACAACTCAGAGAAAAACTCAAAGCCTCATCATCTCTCTCTCCCACCTTTGGAACGCTTCTTAGCGTAACCCCCACTTTGCTTGTAGGAGAGGGGCTAAACCCAAGTGTTGGCGATGTTGTAGAAATCCATAACTCCCTTGGGGACAAAAGCTTAGGGATTGTAACCTCATCACACAATAGCTCTTTTTCTATCACCCCGTTTTCTTTTGTAGAGGGACATAAAAGTGGGGACAAAGTCTATCTCAACAAAAGCGGACTGCAAATCCCTGTGGGAAAAGATCTGCTAGGGCGTGTAGTCAATCCCCTAGGAGAGCCTCTAGATGGACTTCCCCCCTACACCCCCTCATCCTACACTCCTATCATCAAAGCCCCTACAAGTGCAATGCAAAGAGGGATTATCAATGAAGTCTTTAGCGTAGGGGTAAAAAGTATTGATGGACTCCTTACAGCAGGCAAGGGGCAAAAGCTAGGGATTTTTGCAGGGAGTGGTGTGGGCAAATCCACTCTTATGGGGATGATTGTGCGAGGAGCTAAGGCAAACATCAAAGTGATTGCTCTCATTGGCGAGAGAGGGAGAGAGGTGCCTGAGTTTATCCACAAAAACCTCAAAGGGGATTTGAGCGATACGATTTTGGTTGTGGCTACAAGTGACGACTCACCGCTAATGAGAAAATATGGGGCTTTTAGTGCAATGGCAATTGCAGAGTATTTTCAAGATGAGGGCTATGATGTGCTTTTTATGATGGATTCTCTCACGCGCTTTGCAATGGCTCAGCGTGAGATAGGTCTTGCCCTTGGCGAACCCCCTACAACAAAAGGTTATCCACCCTCCACCCTCACCCTCCTTCCCCAGCTTATGGAGAGAGCAGGGAAGAAAGAGGGAAAAGGAGCGATTACAGCGTTTTTCACCGTGCTAGTTGAAGGAGATGATCTAAGCGATCCCATTGCCGATCAAAGCAGAAGCATCCTTGATGGACACATCGTGCTAAGCCGTGAGATGACTGACTTTGGAATCTATCCACCTATCAATATCATCAACTCCGCTTCAAGAGTAAGTGGGGAGATCACAGATACAGAGCAGAAAAAAGCCTCTCAAAAATTCCGCCGACTTTACTCTATGCTCAAAGAAAACGAAGTGCTAATCCGTATCGGCGCTTATCAAGCAGGAAGCGATCCTGAGCTTGATGAAGCCATTGGCAGAAAAGAGTGGGTTGAGGATTTTCTCAAGCAAGATGAACAAGAATTGTGGGAATTTGAAACGACAAAAACAAAACTTTTAGAAATTTTGTAAATTTTTAGAGTTTTGCTCCTTTTTTGTGATATAACGCCCCCACTTGAATTTTTATTTGGCAAATAAAAACTTTCTAATAAATAAAGGATAAAAAAATGCAAGCGTATTTGGATAATAATGCAACAACAATGATTGATCCCAAAGTGCTTGAGCTAATGCAACCCTACCTTACACAAAAATATGGGAATCCTAGCTCTTTGCATAAATTCGGGACAGAAACTCACCCTGCAATCTCTGAGGCTATCGACAAGCTCTATGCTGGGATTGGTGCAAGAGATGAGGATGATGTGATTGTTACTTCCTGCTCTACGGAGTCAAACAACTGGGTGATTAAAGGTGTGTATTTTGATGAGATTTTAGGCAAAGGCAAAAATCACATCATCACCACCGAAGTGGAACATCCAGCAGTAAGAAGCACTTGTGCTTTCTTAGAATCTCTAGGAGTAGAGGTTACTTACCTACCTGTCAATGAAGATATCCGAGTTACTGCACAGCAAGTGCGTGAAGCCATCACGGATAAAACCGCCCTAGTCAGTGTAATGTGGGCAAACAATGAAACTGGAGTGATTTTCCCCATAGAGGAGATTGGGCAAGTTTGCAAGGAAAAGGATGTGCTATTTCATACAGATGCCGTTCAAGCGATTGGGAAAATCCCAGTGGATGTCATCAAGGCTAATGTAGATTTCCTTAGCTTCTCAGCTCACAAATTCCACGGCCCCAAAGGTGTGGGAGGGCTTTATATCAGAAAAGGTGTGAAGCTCACCCCTCTCTTTCATGGAGGAGAGCACATGGGGGGAAGAAGAAGCGGAACTCTCAATGTGCCTTATATCGTGGGGATGGGAGAGGCCATGGCTCTAGCTCAAAAGGGGCTAATCTATGAAGACACAGAAGTTAGACGCCTAAGAGATAAGCTAGAGGATGCAATACTTCAAAATGAAGAGATCCTAGTAGTGGGCAAAAAAGAGCTAAAAGTGCCAAACACAATCCTCACAAGTGTGCGAGGGATTGAGGGAGAAGCAATGCTTTGGGATCTCAACAAGGCAGGAATCGCTGCATCTACTGGAAGTGCGTGTGCAAGTGAAGATCTTGAGGCAAATCCAGTAATGACAGCCATTGGAGCGGATAAAGAACTCGCTCATACAGCGATTAGATTCTCTCTCTCACGCTTTAACACAGAAGTAGAGATTGATTATGTGATTGAGGTGTTTAACAAATCAATCAAAAGACTAAGAGAAATTTCATCAACATATTAAAGGAATCAAAATGGCAAAAACTGATCTTATCGGTGGGGCATTGTGGGATGCCTACTCAAAAAAAGTCGCTCAAAGAATGGATAACCCCACTCATCTAGGAGTGCTTACAGAAGAAGATGCAAAAGCTCACAACGCAAAACTTGTCGTGGCTGATTATGGTGCAGAATCTTGTGGAGATGCTGTAAGGCTGTATTGGCTAGTAGATGAGAATGACACAATCATTCAAGGGAAATTCAAAAGCTTTGGATGTGGGACAGCTATCGCAAGTAGTGATATGATGGTAGAGCTTTGTATCGGCAAAAAGGTGCAAGATGCAGTCAAAATCACAAATATCGATGTAGAAAAAGCTCTTAGAGATGATCCTGATACTCCAGCAGTCCCAGGGCAAAAAATGCACTGCTCTGTAATGGCTTATGATGTAATCAAAAAAGCCGCTTCTATTTATCTAGGAAAAGATATGGAAGACTTTGAGGATGAAATCATCGTGTGTGAGTGTGCGAGAGTAAGCCTTAGCACAATCAAAGAAGTAATCAGAATCAACGATCTAAAAACAGTAGAAGAAATCACAAACTACACCAAAGCAGGAGCATTCTGCAAAAGCTGTGTCAAGCCAGGAGGACACGAGAAGAGAGACTACTATCTAGTGGATATCCTTAGAGAAACACGCCTTGAAATGGAAGCAGAAGCCCTCAAAGACAAAGCTCAAAAAACTCAAATCGGAGAGCTTCCATTCTCAGAAATGACTATCGCTCAAAAAACCAAAGCAATCGATAAAACCATCGATGAGCACATCCGCCCAATGCTTATGATGGATGGAGGAGATCTAGAAATCATCGATATCCAAAACAGCTCTGATGGATATACCGATGTTTTCATCCGATATATGGGAGCGTGCCATGGATGTGCGTCTGCAAGCACTGGAACACTCTATGCCATAGAGAGCACACTCCAGCAAAACCTCGATCCTCAAATCCGCGTTTTACCAGTATAACCCCCCCTCCCCCTCTCTCTTGCTTCTTTGAAGTGGGAGAGGGGTTTGATACTTTTCTCTGTGATTTTTCTTCTTTTCTTAAAACATCCTATCTGTGATTTCTACTTTTTTATACAAAAAATCATTCTTCTAATACAGAAAAAATTCATCTCATAATCCCCTATTTTGTGATGTTTATATCTACTTAGAAGATAGAAATATTAAATTTACTTAA
>DXDJ01000072.1 GCA_019115525.1 Candidatus Helicobacter avistercoris
AAGCCTTTTTTTCTTCATATTTTGTTTTGTTGTGATCGCGGATGTTGAGGGTAAGCGTAGCTTGAGCTTGATTGCTGTGAAGTTCTTGAACCCAAATATATCCTTCATACCCAGCAGTATTTTCTGGCGTTTGCAAACGATCAAAGCAGTTGATGATATCCACAGCGACTAATGTAGGGTTGAGCAAGATTCCTTTTGCATTCATAGGATGGGCACTGACGCCTTTGATAGTAAGAGTTGCACTTCCAGCATTGAAGGTTTCATAGATTAGCTCCCCCTCTTTGCAACAATCAATCGTATAGGCAAAATCCACAGGAAAATCTTTGAGATCAAGTGCCTTAGCCCCTTGTAGCCCTATCTCTTCATCAGGCACAAAACATACATAAACATCCCCATGAGGAGCGTTTTCATTGACAAGATAAGTTAGCAAAGTCATAATCGTAGCAATCGCAGCCTTATCATCAGCTCCCAATACACTTGTTCCATCAGAAAAAATAATCTCCTCATCCATATACTCCATAATCTCAGGACGAAGTGAGGGATCTAAGATGATGTTTTTTTCTGCATTTAGCACCAAGGGCTTCCCCTCAAATCTCAGAATCTGCGGATGAATTTCTGCACTCAACCCTACATCTACCGTATCAAGATGTGCACAAAACCCTATGCTTTTTTTCTTTGGTGCATTAGCAGGGAGTTTTGCAGTGAGGATAGCGTTTGGTTGGAGCTTGATCTCTTCTAGCCCCAAAGAGTGAAGTTCTTGAGCTAGGAGTTCTGCAAGCTTATATTGTCCTTTTGAGCTTGGAAGAGTGTTTGAAGTCGCATCGCTTTGAGAGGGGATAGAAAGGTAGGAGAAAAATTTCTCCACCTGAAGTTTAGAGTAGAGCATATTTATCCTTTTGTATAGATATATTGGCTTTCAAATCCAAGGGGGATCCCAAACCACCAAAAGAGATAGAGTGTAGCCGTAAGAGTAAAGAGAAGCATAAGACTATAAGGAAGCATAATAGAACTTAAAGTCCCCACTCCTGTCTTAGAGCAGTATTTTTGGCAATAGCTAATAATGAGTGGATAGAAAGCAAAAAGAGGAGTTACGACATTGATGGCACTATCACTCACTCTAAAAGAAGCTTGTGTTAGCTCAGGAGAGATTCCAAGAAGCATAAGCATTGGCACAAAAATTGGTGCTAGGACTGCCCATTTTGAAGTTGCCGAAGTGATGAAAAGATTGAGTATTGCAGTCAAGAGGATAATCCCCAAAATCGTAATCCCACTTGGAAGTGCAAGAGCTTTGAGGCAATCTGCTCCAGCAATAGCTATGAGCTTGGAGAGATTGGAGTTGTTAAACACATAGAGGAATTGTCCGCAAACAAAACAGAAAGTTATAAATCCTATGAGAGATTTGAGAGATTGTGTCATTGAGTCAAAAATCTCTTTGAATGTAGGGAAGGCTTTTGTAACTTTTCCAAAAATAAAACTAGGAATCGCAAAAAATGCAAACATCAAAGGCACAAAAGCCTTCATCATGACAGAATCTCCAGAAGTAAGAGAGCCATTTGCTCCTCGAAGAAGAGAATCTTTGGGATATGCAAGAAGTGCTATAAGGCCAATAAAGAGGATTAAGCCTACCATTGCATATCTAAAGGCTTTTTGTTCTGCCTCTGAGATGTATTTAAGCTCTTCACTATCGTATTCTCTATCAATGGGTAGATTTTTTTTCAAGAATGGATCGATGATTTTTTCACATACCCACCAACATCCAAGCACAACACCAACCACGCCACCGAGTGAAACAAAATAATTGCACAAAACATTGATTTGATAACTTGGATCAATGATATGAGAGGCGTTTTGTGTCAGTTTTTGCATAATAGGATCGATGATTGATGGAGTAAAACTTGCCGAAAATCCTCCTGCAAGTCCAGCAAATGCCGTAGCAATCCCTGCAACAGGGTGGCGTCTAGCAGACAAAAAAAGCATAGCAGAGATTGGCATCAAAAACACATACGCACCATCACCTACAAGATGGCTTGCAACAGAGATAAGCAAAACAATAGGCACAACAAGTTTTTTTGGCGTCAAAAAAGCTATTTTGCTAATTGCAACACGCAAAAATCCGCTGTATTCTGCCATTCCTATTCCCATCGCTACAACTAGCGTAATAGCAAGTGGAGGGAAATTGATAAAGTTTTTTACAGAATTAACAAGTAAATCCAAGAGATTGGGGAGATAGATAAAACTCTTAATAGCGATTTTATCTCCCTGACTTCCATCAGGATTGATAAGGTGATAGGGGAAATCCACATAAGAGAGAACACAAGAGAGGGCAATGCTCAAAAGCAATGCATACAAAAAAAGCGTTGTAACATCAGGAAGCTTATTTCCAACTCTTTCTATTCCTTTAAGAATCCGTGTCATCATATTTGTCCTTTGTGTGGATATTGTGTGATTTATCTTATCTCAAATTTTCACAAATTGCAAATTGATTCAGAAATTACTCGTTTCTTAAGACTTCTAAAAGATTGATTTGACTAGCCTTTCTTGCTGGATAGTAAGCAGAAAGCAAAACAATGAGAATGGAGCCAGTGATGATCAAACTCAAGTCTAAAATCCCAAGATCTAAGGGGAGTTTGGTCGTCCCATAAACATCAGCAGGGAGTGAAATGATAGGAAATCTCTGCAAAAACATCATAACCCCCCAAGCCAAGAGTAATCCCATAAGAACTCCAGCAAATCCTACAAAACTTCCAATAGCAAAAAATGCTTTTTGGATTTCTTTTTTGCTTGCTCCCATACTCAAAAGCAAGGCAATCTCTTTTCTGCGATTCATAATCACCATCAAAAGTGAGCTGATAATATTGAGCGATGCCATTAAGATAATGAGTAAAAGCACGATAAACAAAGCCCTTTTCTCAAGTTCCATAGCCGAAAAGAGATTGCCATTTTGATGCCACCAGCCCTCAAGATAAAAAGAGCCTTTGTAGTGTTTGGAGAGATAGTCTGAAATCTTTTGATAATCTCCCATAGGATCGCTTGTGTTGATATGAATACCATCAAAATGTTTAGAATCACTATTGCGAAGTTTGGCAATAGAATCAAGTGTAGTGTAGCAATAGCCTCGATCAAATCCTCTAATCCCTGAATGAAAGAATCCTGCGACATCAAAACGCTTCATCACAGGAGAAAAGCCCATAGCATTGGGAGAAAACTCAGTGAAAAAAAATGTTAGCTTCTCTCCATCCTTGACGCCATAAGATTTGTAAAAATCTTCACCCATCATTACTTCAAACTCTTTGAGTTTTGTGCCATTAAGAGCTTTTGCAAGAATGGGATTGTTTTGGGATTCAAAGTCTTCATCAATCCCAAAAATTGCAACTGGAAAGATTCCATAGTGAGTTTTGATAATTGCGTGAGATTGCATATAGGGGCTAAAGTTGAGAGTAGGGAATTGGATTTGAAGACGATAGAGAAGCTCTTTGGGGATGGAGTTTTTGCCATAGCCTTTGAGATTTAAAGGAGAGTTCATAATGAAAATTTTTTCTTTAAATTCTTTGCTGACTCCATTCATAATTGCCATTGCGACACACAACACCATCACTCCAATCCCAATCCCCAAAAACGCTAAGAGTGTTGTAATGAAGATAAAGGGTTGAGTTTTGTCAAATTTTAGATATTTTGGAAGGAGAAAAGAGGTGAGCTTCATCGCCCCTCTTTTGCCAATAGACCCTTTTTGGGGCCACTTTTTCCATGGCATTGTTTAAATTTTTTGCCACTGCCACATGGGCAAAGCTCATTTCTTGCAGTTTTGTTGCCAAATGGAGAGTTTGAAATCGCATTTTGTTGCTCTAGATTATGCAAGGCTCTTTGGTTTGCTTCTTCTTGCTGGGGTTGAATCTTGATGAGATGAAGCATTTTAATTGCCTCAGCTTTGAGAGTGTTTCTTAGCTCTAAGAATAGGTTGTAGCTCTCTTTTTTGTATTCTACAAGTGGATCTTTTTGATTGTATCCTCTAAGACCTATACCGGTTTTGAGGTTGTCCATCATATACAGATGTTCTCTCCATGCATTATCTAGAACTTGCAAATAGATAATTCTCTCAATCTCATGTCGTTCTTTTTCTCCTATGATTGCAACCTTTTCTTCATATTCACTCTCAAGTTGGGCAACAATCTTGGCTTCAAGCTCTTCAATATCTAGATTCTCAATATCTTTTAGCTCTATCCCAAACCCCTCTTGGAAGTAGGCTTTGATTTTTGCTATTTCTTCTTCTTGGGGTTTATCAAAAATTCCTAGATTTTGCAGGATTGAGCCTACAAGCTCTTCTCTATCTTGTTTGATTTTGCTTGTAATATCAAATTCACTATTGAGCAGATCGTTTCTTAGTTTATAAACTGCCTTTCTTTGCTCATTGGCAACATCATCATACTCTAGTAGATATTTTCTTGATTCAAAATGCAGACCCTCTACCTTTTTTTGAGCATTTTCAACAGAGCGAGTTACAAGCCCTGATTGAATATGTTCCCCATCTTTTAATCCTAGTTTTTCCATTACGCCTTTGATTTTATCACTCCCAAAGATTCTAAGCAAATTATCCTCTAAGCTTAGATAAAACTGCGAAGCTCCAGGATCACCCTGTCGTCCGCTTCTACCTCGGAGCTGATTGTCTATCCTTCGACTCTCGTGTCGCTCAGTTCCAATGATATAAAGCCCTCCCAGCTCTTTGACTTCATCTGTGAGTTTGATATCTACTCCTCTTCCTGCCATATTTGTTGCAATCGTTACAGCACCCTTTTTTCCTGCGTCTTTAATGATTTCTGCTTCTTTTGCGTGTTGTTTTGCATTAAGCACGGTGTGAGGGATTCGCTCTTTTTTGAGAAGTTCGTGAAGCACTTCACTTTTTTCAATACTTGCAGTCCCCACAAGTACAGGTTGTCCTTTTGCGTGAAGCTCTTTGATTTTTGCAATTACTGCTTCAAACTTTTCTCTCTCGCTTTTATAGATAAGATCGTTGAAATCTTGGCGTTTGACTGGGATATTTGTAGGGATAGAGATGACATCAAGATTATAAATTTGCAAAAACTCTCCTGCTTCAGTCTGTGCTGTTCCAGTCATTCCTGCAAGTTTTTCATAAAGTCGGAAGTAGTTTTGGAAAGTAATATCTGCTAGGGTTTGACTCTCTTCTTTGACTTCTACGCCTTCTTTGGCTTCAATTGCTTGATGAAGCCCCTCGCTAAATCTTCTTCCCTCACTTAGTCTTCCTGTAAATTCATCGACGATAACTACTTCGCCATCTTGAAGGACATAGTCTTTGTCTTTTAAGAAAAGATAGTTTGCTTTGAGGGCTTGATCAAGATGATGAGCAAGTCCAGCGTGTTCGATATTGTAGAGATTATCTACCCCAAAAAGCTCTTCAGCCCTTGCAATCCCCTCTTCAGTAAGTAAAATTGTGCGGTTTTTTTCATCGACATTGAAGTGTTTTTCATTCTCTAGGGTTTGTGCCACTTGATTTGCGATTTGATAGTTTTCTAGCTTTTTATTTGCAGGCCCTGAGATGATAAGAGGGGTTCTTGCTTCATCAATGAGAATAGAATCTACTTCATCTACAATGGCAAAGTAATGATCTCTTTGAGCCTTTTGTTCTAAGGAGTATTTCATATTATCACGCAGATAGTCAAAACCAAATTCATTATTTGTTCCATACACAACATCACAAGCATAGGCTTTGATTCGCTCCTCTTCATCTAGCCCACTTACAATTGCACCCACAGAGTATCCCAAAAACTCATACAGCTCTCTTAGCTCCTCGCTATCTCTTTTGGCTAGATAGTCATTGACAGTTACAACATGCACGCTTTTTCCCACCATAGCATTAAGGGCGACAGCAAGAGTAGCAACAAGGGTTTTCCCCTCTCCTGTTTTCATCTCTGCAATTTTTCCATCATGAAGTACCATTCCACCGATAAGTTGAACATCATGATGGCGTTTGCCATAAATTCTCTTGCTGGCTTCTCTTGTGATTGCAAAGCTATCAAACAACACTTCATCCAAACTCGCATCTTGCGTAAGAACTTTGTTTTTTAATGCAAGAAAAGCTTCTTTTAATTTATTGTCGCTAAGAGCTTGATATTTTGATTCTAATGTGTTGATTTTTTTTACTTTTTTTTCGTATTGCTTGAGGATTCTCGAATTTCTTGTCCCAAAAATTGCACCAAAAATAGATTGAAACATAATATTAAAGCCACCTTTATAATATTTTCGTTGATTTTAACACAATGCACTATAAAATACGACTTCAATCTTTTGGTATCTGAGAGGAAAATTTATGAAAAATTTTTGTTTTTTTGTGCTTTTTGCAATTTTTTCTTATGGAATTGAAGTGAGTTCTATTGAAGCAAATTTTGTCCAATCTAGCAAGACTCAACCTATTTTCTATGAAGGAAAGTTTGTCGCCTCAACCCCCAATCTTGCAAAGTGGGAATATATCCAGCCTCTTAAAAAAACAGTCTATGTAACTCAAAACAAGCTGATTTCTTATGAACCCATGCTCTCTCAAGTTGTCATCACCAAAATCAATAACTCTCTTGATTTTATTGCAATCCTTAAAAATGCCAAGCAAGATAGCAAGGATAGTAATCTCTATCATTCCTTGATTGGAAATGTGCATTACACTCTAACATTCTCAAACCATCTTCCTCAAAAAATTGAATACATTGATCAACTCGGCGAGAGTGTTGTCATAGAGCTTAAGGATGTCAAGATAAATACAAAAGTGGATAAAAAGATTTTTGAGTTTGAGATTCCAAGCGAAATTGATGTGATTGAGCAATAAAATTTGCTAGTATTTATGGCTTGAAATCTCTATTTAAGGATATTTTGTGAATTATTCGGATACTTTTTTCTCTCTTTTTGTTCCCCTAGCAGTGATCGCTCTTGTGCTTTTGAGCAAAAGAATTGTTTTGTCGCTTTTTGTAGGAATTGTTTTGGGTGGGATTATGATGCATTATCAAGAGCCATTGCAAATCTTCTCTTATGTCTATGACAAGATTTCATCGGTATTTTATGAGTATTCTACACAGGAGGGATTGAGCGCAAACTGGGGAGGGATCTATGTGTTTCTTTTTTTGCTTTGCTTAGGAGTGCTCTCACAAGTTGTGTTGGTTTGCGGAGGAGTGAGTGCTTTTGTGGAGTGGGCAAGAAGCAAGGTTAGAGATACTCGCACCTCTGAGTTTGTTGCCTTTTTTGCAGGTATTGTGATCTTTATTGATGATTATTTCAATGCTTTGACAGTTGGACAGATTGCTAGACCTTTAAATGCTATGCATAAGTCTAGTCGTGAGCGATTGGCTTATATTATTGACAGCACTTCAGCCCCAATTTGTGTGCTTGTTCCTATTTCAAGCTGGGGGGCTTATATCATAGGTATTTTGCAAAGCTCACTACCAAAAGAGCAGGGCAATGCACTTTTTACACTTTTTGGAAGCATTGGTGCAAATTTTTATGCTTGGTTTGCTTTGATTGGTGTGTTTTTGGCGATTTTGTGGCAGATCAATCTCCCTGCAATGAGAAAAAATATCAATGTCTCCATCCCTCAAGATCATCAAGATGAATATCCACCTTCTAAAATCTCCTTTTTGCTTATCCCTATCCTTGTTTTGGTATTTTCTATTACTTTTATGATTTTTTATACAGGATATAAAACCTCAGGATCTCTTGAGATGCTTGCAATGCTTGCAGATTGTGATACACCTTTTGCACTCTTTTGTGGTGGGTTGATTGCTCTTGTTGTGTCTTTGATTCTCTCTTCTGGTTTTATTTCACCAAGGCTATATTCAACAATGATTGTCAAAGGGATTACTGCTATGCTACCAGCAATAGTGATTTTGGTTCTCGCATGGGCAATTGGACCTGTAATCAAAGAAGACTTAAAAACTGGTTTGTATCTTGCAAATCTTGCAAAAGAAAGTCTCTCAACTCATGCTTTGCTTTTGCTTCCCTTTTTTCTCTTTTTGATCTCTGCTTTTATTTCTTTTAGCACAGGAACAAGCTGGGGGTGTTTTGCGATTATGATTCCAATTGCTATTGAATTGAGTTTGCAAAGTGGAGGAAATATGGTTGTTGCTATTTCAGCAGTTCTTTCTGGTGCTGTGTATGGTGATCATACCTCCCCAATGTCAGATACGACGATTTTAAGCTCGATTGGTGCGGGTTGTTCGCTTCAAAGCCACTTTATCACTCAGCTTCCTTATGCAGGGATTTGTGCGATTTTTGCAGGAGCTGGATTTTTGATGTTTTCTTTTACTCAGAGTTTATTGCCTACTTTTCTAATCTGCTCACTCGCTCTTATAGCGTGCTTTTATTTTCTCAAAAGAAAATATGGAGGAGAACTTCAAGGGGTTTAACTTTCCCTTGAAATATCTTGAATACTCCATTTTAAAGTAGAACCAGCATTGAGGGGGACAATACTATCACTACCCACTGGAATATATGATGGAATAATTTGTTCTTTTCTTGTGAGAGCAATTGTTTTTCTAACTCGTGGATTGAGATTGTAATTTTTGATTGCATTATCAGAGATAAAGGCTTGTAGATTTTCTAGAGCATTATGAGATTCAAAAAGTTCTACAAGCTGTTCTAAGAGATTTGGGGCTGAAAAAATCCCAGCACTTGCTGGAGAGATTAGCTTTCTTGAGAGTAGATGTGGTGCAGAATCTGATCCAAAACTAACCTTGGGATGAGCCATCAGAGCAAGAGAGAGGAGTGCATCTCTATCTTTTGGAGTTTTTAGAATAGGTTTGCAGAAAAGATGGGGGTTTAACCCCCCTCCTAGAAGATCATCAAGTGTGAGTGTAATATGATGAAGAGTAAGTGTGGCAAAAACATTGTCATATTTTTCTAGCACTTCAATACTTCGACAATCGCTTAAATGTTCGATGATGATTTTTAGTTTTGGAAAAGTATGAGCGATTTGTTTGATGATGCTCAAAAACTCATATTCTCTCTCCATGCTAAAGCCCGCACTCTCTGCATGGATTGAGAGAAGAAAATCCATATCTTGTGCAAGTGCGAAAATCTCCATTGTGTTTGAATCCAAAATCGAGCTAATGCCATTTTGACTATTTGTAGTCGCACCTTTGGGGTAGAGCTTTAAAATATTGATATTAAGATTTTTTGCTTCTTGAAGTTCTGTTTTGTTTAGCTTTGGCGTGATATAAAGCGTGCTGATGGCTTCAAAATCGTCACGAAGTGAGCTAATCTCTGAGCGATAGGAGAGTGCAAGTTTTGCATCAATAATAGGGGTGCTGAGATTGGGCATAACAACTCCACCAATAAAGGAGTTTGCACTAAAGCCCAAAACACTTCTTAGCATTTCCCCCTCTCTTAAGTGAAGGTGCATATCTAGGGGATTTTTTAGGGTGATTTGCATGATTTGCTCCTTTGTGTGTTTTGTCATCAAAATTATAAAATAAGGAATTTTAATGCAAATTTTAGAGTGGAGCAAGGCAGATTTTTCTGAAGGATTGAGTATTAAAGCTATGAGCGAGAATGAGAGTGTCAAGGAGATTCAAATCACTCTTGCTAAAGAAAGTGTTTTAAATGAGCATAAGGCTCCTAGCAAAATTTCTGTGCAGGTGCTGAGTGGAAAGATAGAGTTTGGAGTAGAGGGTGAAGTTTTTGAGCTTAAGGCGTTGGATTGTATCTTTGTCGATGCTGGTGTGCTTCATCATCTAAAAGGGATAGAAAATAGTATCTTGCGTTTAAGTATTTACAAAAAATAAAAAGAGGGGAGGGGGGTTAATAGGCTTTCCAACAGCCAATTTCAATTTCCTTGGCAATCATCTTTCCATTGTCATAGAAAACATCAATCTCAACAACATCATCAACCTTGAGTTCTGAAAAAGTTTTGTAAGTATCCCAGCCGATGCCACAACCATCTTGCTCAATCTCTGTATAGGGCATGACTTTGATGATCACTCCATTGACTGTGATTGTTTTGTTGGTATCATCAATAGCTTGGATTGTGCCTTTAATATCTGAAGCCATTGCCACAGAAGTGGCAAAAGCAAAAATAGAGACAAATGTTTTTATTGGCGACATTGGATTTCAATGCTCTTTGCAACCAAAGCACCCTTGCTTGTAGTTACATCAACATCCACAAAATCATCAACTTGAATATCTCCAAATTTTTTGTAGCTATCTCGCTCACCTTTGCATCCATCGTATTTGATTTTTGTATTTGGCTTAACTGCAATCACATTTCCACTCACAGTGATTGTTTTTGCACCACCATCAATATCTTCTACAACTCCCTCAATATCTTTTGCAAATACAAGACTTGCACTAAGGGCTAGACTCAAAGCTAGAATCTTTTTCATTCTTTTTCCTTTGTTTTGAAATTAAAAGAATGGATTATATCCTTAATATGCACGATTTTTGACACACTGGATTTCAATTTTGCTTGCTGTAAGAACATTGTTACTTGGGAAAACTTCCATTTCTACAATATCTCCTACTTTTAACTCAGCAAATTTTCTACTTACATCCCAAGCTAGATAGCAAGAATCCTCTTCGATTTTTGTATTGGGTAAAACTTTGATAACCCGCCCATTGACAGTGATTGTTTTTTGAGCATTATCAATATTTTCAATCACTCCTTCAAAATCATTATCTGCAAGCACAGCACTGCTTACTCCCAAAACTGCCACAAGTCCTAAAATAAATCTTCTCATTTCCCTCTCCTTCTTAATACGCTCGATTTGCACACTGGATTTCAATTTCTTTGGCGATAAGAATATTGTTTTCTGCACCCATAAAATCCACCTCAATTACTTGCCCAACTTTTAGATCGCTAAATTTTTTGGGTGTATCCCAACCATTTCCACAAGCTTCTTCTTCGATTTTTGTATAAGGCAAAACCTTGATTGTTGTTTTATTGACAACAATGGTTTTATCTGTGTCATTGACCGATTCAATCACTCCATAATTATCTGCAAGCACTGCAGAGCTAAGTCCCAAAACTGCTATGAGTCCCAAAGCAAATTTTTTCATTACTTCCTCCTTAATAAGCTCTATTTTTCATACATTTAATTTCGATATCCTCAGCCACAAGACCTTTATCTCCGTGCATCAAATCCACTTCGACCAAATCTCCCACTTTAAGATCTGCAAATTTCTTTGCACTATCCCAGCCGATTCCACATGCATCTTGCTCGATTTTTGTATAAGGCATTACCTTAATCGCATTGCCATTGAGTGTAATGGTTTTTGCAGAATTATCAATCTTTTGGATAATCCCTGTAATATCTGAAGCAAATGCACCTGAGCTCAAAAGCAAAGCTCCTAAAACTAACTTTTTCATTTTTATTCCTTTGATGATGAGATTTAAAACCCTTCTCCAAGTTGGATTTGGGTTTTAATGATGGGATTGTAAGAAGTGAATATAAAGTATATGTAAAATGGAATCAAAAAATAATGGTTTTGTTTGAGAAAACAAAAATCTTGTCTTCTAGTGCAAGTTTTAATCCTCTTGCAAGGACAATTTTCTCAACATCTCTTCCTGCTTTTTGCATCTCTTTCCAGCTGTAAGTGTGATCAATATGGATAATGTCTTGAGTGATGATTGGACCTTCATCAAGATTATTATTGACAAAGTGAGAGGTTGCTCCTATCATCTTCACTCCTCGATCATAGGCTTGCTTATAAGGGTTTGCACCAATAAATGCAGGGAGAAAAGAGTGGTGGATATTGATGATTTTATTCTTGAAATGAGAGACAAAAAATGGAGAGAGGATCCTCATATACTTTGCCAAAACCAAATAATCTATTTCAAAATTATTGATAATTGAGAGAACTTTTTGTTCGTGTTCTTCTCTTGAGTTTGTTTGCGTATCAACGCAGAAATAGGGGATCTCAAATTTCTCGCTTAATCCTCTTAGATCCTCATAGTTTGAAATCACTGCCTTAATCTCGGCATTTAGCTCTCCACTCTCATGACGCAAAAGCAAATCCCCCAAGCAATGATTTTCTTTGGTGCAAAGAATGATGATGTTTTTCTTGCCTTGAGATTTGATCGAGATTTTCGCATCTTTGGGCAAGACATTTTTCAACTCAGAAAGTAGAAGAGAATCTTGAATATCTCCACTAAAACTTGTTCGCATAAAAAAATGATTATGCTCTAAATCCACATGCTCATCATTTCTTTCAATATTAAGATGATGAGAGTAGAGGATTGAAGCAACTTTGGCAATCAAGCCTTGAGTGTCAGGAGAGCTAATAAGGAGTGTTTTTTTCATTGGATTTGCTCTCTAAAAAGATTGGAGAAAATTGAAAGTGAAGCAGAGTTTAGCTTTTCCAAAAACTGCTCGGTTTTACTTTTTTCCAAAAAGATTGGATTGCTCACTTGTGCAATATCACTTAGCTCTTTGATGGCTTGTGAGCGTGAGCCTATTTCATCGATGAGTTTGAGTTTGAGTGCTTCTGAAGCTGTGAAAATCTTGCCTTCTGCAAAGACTTTTGGATCGGTGTTGCTAAGACTTCTAGCCTCTAGGACATCATTGACAAAGAGGTTGTATTGTTTTTTGAGAAAACTTTGGAGATACTCTCTCTCTTTGGGAGTCCACTCTCGAGTAAAGGTGCCGATGGTTTTGTATTCGCCTTCTTGAAGTGTTTGTTCTTTGATTCCAATTTTATCAAGTAGAGGTTTGATATTGTAGCCATTGATGATAATCCCAATTGAGCCAATGAGTGATCCGCGATTGGCAATGATTTTGTCACTATACATCCCTGCATAGTAGCTTCCACTTGCCATTGATCCTTCTACATGAGCGATCACTGGCATACTATCACGCAAATCTTTGATCATATTGGCTATCTCAATACTTGCCCCCACGCTTCCTCCAGGGGAATCAATAATAAGCAAAACCCCTTTGATATTTGGATTTTTTTTGATTTCTTCAATTTGCTTTTCAAAGCTATCGCTCTCATAAATTGCTCCACGCAAGTAGAGTTTTGCAAGATTGGCTTGTTTGGGAGATTCTTCTTGATTTGCTCCAACAATCAATAATACAACTATCAAAAGCACCAAAAGCTTAAAATACTTGCTCAAAAAGTCAAGTGGTGCAGTGATAAATCTAAAAATCTTAGAAAGTTTTTCCATTGTATGCTCCTATTCCATTGATATAAACTTCACTTGCCTTTTGGCAGTGCAAGATAAAATGTAAAGCTTCTTGTGTGCTAGTAGAAATCCCCTCGCACTCAAAGAGTGCAAAATCAGCATCTCTCCCTCTAGCAATTTCTCCACCCTCAAATCCCAAGGATGCATTTGCATAGTGCGTTACACCCAAAACTAGCTCTTTTGCAAACTCACTAGGAGTATAGTGGGGGTAGGCAAAAAGTGTATGTCGTAGCTCATCTAGGAGATTGAGTGAGAAATTTGAACTAAGTCCATCTGTTGAGAAGATGGAGGGGAGCTTGACTTCTTTGAGGATTTCAAGATTTAAATAGCGATTATTAAGTAAGCGATTAGATCGCGGTGAGCTGATCACCACTGCATTCATAGAGGCGATTTTTTCCAATTCACTCTTTGAGGCAAAAAGACAATGCACAAACAAAGTTTTATTTTCTTCCAAAAGCTCCAAAAATTCCATTGGATTAAGAGTGGAGGTGGCGTTGGGATTGCCAAAATGTTTGGTAAAAAATTCTTTGAAAAACCCTTTTGATTGTGTAAGCCATTCCAACTCTTGATTTGATTCTAAAAAATGCACACTTAAGAGCATATTGTTTTCTTTTGCAAGATTTGCAACTTTGGTGGCTAGGATTTTGTGCGTAGAATAGGGAGAGTGAATAGATAGAGCTGGGAGAAAACGCTTGCTGGAATGTTTTTGACACTCTTGCAATCTTGCTAGGAGATTGGAGTAGAGTGTATCAATGAGTGCAGGGTTTGAGCCAATTGCTTCATTGAAGAGTTGCACTCTTAGGGGTGAGGAGGCAAGTGGAGCAATATCAAAGCCATAGCTACTGATTGCCCCCACACTTGCAATCCCACTTTCAAGCTGAAGTTGGATTTGTTTCTGTATGCTTTGCTCAAGATTTTCAAAAAGCTCTTCACGTCTTTGAATCACGCTATCTAACCATTCTCCAAAATCTCCATAAACTAGAGTGGTTTTGTTGTTACTAAACTCAAAATGAATATGAGGATTGCTGAGTGCTGGGAGCAAAATATGTTGGGGATAAAAACTCGCTTTTGCATCAGGGTTTTGCTCTAGAAGACTTTGATAATCCCCAAAGCAGAGAATCTTGTTTTTGGGATTTGAGGGATCACTTTCAAAAAGCACACCACCATTATTGATGATTTGAAACTCTTTGTTACAGCAAAAGAGTTTGCTTGCTCCTAGAAGCTTTTTCATTTGTTGCTCACTCGCACATCAAGTTGGTTGTAAGGGATTTCAACCCCTGCATTATCCAAGGCTTTCTTGCACTCTTCAATAAGCTGACTTCGCACAGCAAAGATATTGATATTGTTCTCTATCCAAATGCGGATAGAGAAATCAATACTGCTAGAGCTAAGCTCGGTTACTCCCACAAATGGGGCAGGGTCTTTGGAAATCTCATCAATACTTAAAATCACATTGCTTAGGATATTTTTCACTTCCTCAATGTCGCTTTTATATCCTACACCTACAACCCACTCAATCCTTCTTTTCTCCGCATCAGTGCAATTTGTAATCACACCTTTAGTAACGGCTTCATTAGGGAAGATTGCAAGTTTATTGTCAGGGAGTCTCAAAGTGGTATGAAAAAGATTGATTGCCTCTACTCTTCCTGCCACGCTTCCAAGCTCTAGCAAATCTCCCTTTTTGAAAGGTCGCAAAACAATCAGAACAATCCCACTTGCAAGACTAGAGAGAGAATCTTTGAGTGCAAGAGCTATGGCAAGTCCAGCAGTTCCAAGAACGGCAATGATTGAAGTGGTTTGCACCCCCATTGTGCCAAGGGCAGTGATGGCTGAGAGGATGATGATGCACACAAAAAGCACCTGAGAGAGGAAATTTCCTAAGATTTCATCTTTTTTGCTAATAACCTTTCTTATCCTTGTGCGTGAGAAAAAGGCAAGATAGATTCCACAAGCAAGTAGAGCAATTCCTTTTAGAAGTGAAATGATGTATCCTTGATATTCTTGCCAAAACTCTAGTGCATAGTGAGTGATTTCATTCATTCTGCATTTCCTTTTTGCTAGAAAAGATTTTTTTGATCTTTCCATAGAGATTTTGTTTGCCATAGAGAGGATGAGAGATTTGCACACTCTCAGAGAGATTGACTAAAATCAAATCTGCATCATACCCCTCTTCAATCACTCCTCGTTTTAAGCCAAGAAGTTGAGATTGGGTATATGAGGTTTTTTTGGTTAGCTCGCTTAGAGAGATGATGTTATTTTTGACAAGATGGGTGTAGAGGAGTGAGAAATAAAAATCCAAACACTCCACACCACTGATAGCATCATCAAAGGTTTGCTCTTTTGAAGAGGTGCTAAACTCTTGATGAGTAGAGCTAAGAGTATCAATCAAAGCTAGGTTTTGCACAAGGGATTCTTGCATCTCTTGTGTGCAAAGAGGAGAGTTGAGTTTGCCCCATGTGTTGTAGTTTTTGATACTTGTTTCATTAAGAATAAGATGATGGATACTTACTTCTGTAAAGGTGTAGGGGTTATGATAAGAGGCTTGAAGCACATGGCAATCATTGATAGAGTGCAAAAGAGTATGAACTTGCTTGAAATGAGCGATTTGAGAAATTCTTGCAAACTCGATGCTTTGCAGATAAGCAGGTAGGCTAGATAATCCCATCTTGTAGCTCATCTCACTCTCGATACTTCCCCTTGTAGAAAGCTCAAGATCATTGGCGTAACAAAAGCAAGGAAGAGAAAGAAGCTTTGCATAATCATAAATACAAAGCAAAGCACTTGTTTTTAGAGATGAGGGGAATTCAATCAAAGCTCCACCATTTTTTTGTAATTTTGCAATGTTTTGAATTTTTTCTTCTTTGTAGGGGTTGATATTTTGAAAAAAATGAATAGGGCTTTGCATTGCAAAGATAGAGAGAGATTCATCTGCATGTATAGGAAGTGTAAGAGCAATACTTCCTACGCCCCCTTCTAGAGCCTTTTTTTCTATTTTTTTTAGATCTTGCTGTTTGTAGCTTTTGGGTTTGATATTCAAATCAATTAAAGAGGGAAGTAGATAAAGATGTGTTGCATCAATCTCTTGTTTTGAAGAGAGATCTTCCCCAATTTCACAAATCACTCCATCATATACTCTAACATCAAGCTCTCTCTGCCCTTTTATATCACAAAGTGTTGCATTTTTGATGACATATTCACTCATATTTTTCTCCTTATAACAAACTACTTAGATTCCCTACCCATCCAAAGGCAATAGCAATCCCAATGCAAATAAGCAAGATCCCACTCATAATCTCAATTATCCTCATGTGAGGGGTGAATTTCTTAAGCATTTTTAATCCTGCACCAACGGAGAGGGAGAGAAGCAAGAAGGGAATTGCCAATCCTGCACAATAAGTCAAAATCAAAGCCAAAGAGTGTTGGGTATCAATACTTGAGAGAGCCAAGATACTTGCAAGGATTGGTCCCACACAAGGGCTCCATCCCAGAGAAAAGCTAATCCCCAAAAGTAATGGAGAAAAAAATGATTTGCCTTTAAAATCAAATCGTTTAGTTGTGTAGAGCAATTTGATCTTAAAAACTCCCAAAAAATGCAAACCAAAGAGGATAATAACTCCCCCAGCAATATAAGAAGCAATCGGTAGGCTAAAAAGCTTTCCCAAGAAGCTATTAAAAAAAATACCCAAAACAATAAAAACAAAGCAAAAGCCAAGAATAAAAAGAATGCACCCTTTTAGAACTTTTGGAAAAAGTGCAGGGGTTTGAGTGTCTTTCAGTTCTTCAAGCGATAAGCCAGAAATATAGGAAAAATATGCAGGAAGCAATGGAAGAATGCAGGGGCTTAAGAAAGTAAGAATTCCTGCCAAAAGACTAGCCAAAAACGGCATACTTACAAAAAGCTCACTTAAAAAACTTTCATCAATATTCAAAAAAATTCCTTCAAGACTTTAAAACTTTAGAGAGTAGATTCTAAAGTAGCTGTTTTGTCAAAAAATTATACTTCAAAATCCTATCATCTGCTTGTTACAATTTGTTATATAATTTGACTAATGCTTAACAAAAATAACTTTTGGTAAAGTTTTTGACTTGTTTAGGTGTTTTTGAATCTAAAATGATTTTTAAGGAAAAAAATGGAGAATATGAAATTTGAAGAAATGGGGTTGCGTGAAAATGTGCTTAAGGGCATCAAAGATATGGGGTTTGTAACCCCAAGCCCTGTGCAATCCCAATCTATCCCTATTGCCCTAGGTGGAAGCGACCTTATCGCACAAGCTCAAACAGGGACAGGAAAAACTGCTGCTTTTTCAATCCCTATTCTTAATCAGATTGAAAAAAATGGAGAGATTGAGGCTTTGGTGATTACTCCTACACGAGAGCTTGCGATGCAGATTAGCGATGAAATTTTTAAGCTTGGTAAATTTGTGCGTATCAAAACCGTATGTGTCTATGGAGGACAATCCATTAGGAGACAATGCGAGTTGTTAGAAAATAATCCTCAAGTGCTTGTTGCAACACCAGGAAGATTGCTTGATCATCTAAAAAATGATCGTATCCCAAACTTCTCACCAAAAGTTGTCGTGCTTGATGAGAGTGACGAAATGCTTGATATGGGATTTTTGGATGATGTAGAAGAGATTTTTTCCTACCTCCCAAGCAATCGGCAAACACTTCTTTTCTCAGCCACAATGCCTGAGCAAATCCAAAAACTTGCACACAAAATTTTGGACAATCCCAAATATGTCAAAATCACTCCTGCAAATATCACAAATACAGACATCACTCAAAAATGCTATGTGATCAATGAGGGACATCGAGATGAGGCGATTGTAAGACTTATGGATGTTTTTACTCCTCAAAAGAGCATTATTTTTACAAGCACAAAAAAAGAAGCAGATGCATTGGCCGAGCGACTTGTAGAGGCAAAGTATAGAGCAGGGGCATTGCACGGAGATATGGATCAGAGGGCTAGAATGGATTCTATCCGTGCTTTTAAAGCCAATAAAATTAGTATCTTAGTTGCCACAGATGTAGCTGCAAGAGGACTTGATATTAGTGATGTTAGCCATGTGTTCAACTATCATATCCCACTCAATCCTGAGAGCTATGTACATCGAATCGGCAGAACCGGAAGAGCAGGGAAGAAGGGAATGGCAATTACGCTCATCACTCCATTAGAGTTCAAAGAGCTAAAGCGTATCCAAGATGAAGTCAAGCACTCTCTTGAGCTTGAAGAATTGCCAATGTATGAAGCAAGCCACAACGAACTTGTCCAAAAAATCTTAAAAACAAAAATTGCAGATGAGGCAATGGATATTTACAACGAGCTTATAGACAAGCATGATGAAACCAATTCGGTGCTTAAACTCATTTCCTATATTCTCAAAGAAGGTAGCAAGAATAAGATTGGCCCCAATCAGCAGGAAATCAAGCGTCTTCAAGAGCAAGAAAACAAACCAAAAAATGAAGATAGAGGTTTTAGAAACTCTAATAGAAGAGATTTTGGATCTAGAAATAACTCAAGTCGAGGTTTTTCAAGAAGTGGAGGATATTCTTCAAAAGAGAGAAGATAATCCCCCCC